>JAGUZM010000203.1 GCA_020060805.1 Deltaproteobacteria bacterium
CTTATCCGTCTGCAGGATGAAAGCAAAGGTAAAATCATTCCAGGACAGGGCGAAGGCGAAAAGAGCCACCGACAGGATGCCGGGCATAGCTGAAGGAAGGCAGATTTCCCGCATGGCCCTGAACTTGCTCGCCCCGCTGATCCATGCGGCTTCTTCGAGTGAGATCGGCACGATCTGAAAATACTGCCACATCAGCCAAATGTTGAGGGGCAGGCTGATGGAGGTGTGTGCCAGGATAATGCCGTAATAGGTGTTCCGCATCTGGAGGGCCGAGAGGATGATGTACAAGGGAATGGCCATGAGCATCGGAGGAAACATGTACGAAAAAAGGATGCCCTGGGCGAATTTCCTCTTGGCCCAGAATTCGAACCGCGTCAGACCATAGCCGGCCAGGGTCGCCGCGAACACGTTGAGAACGATCGACCCGAAGGCGGCGATCAGGCTGTTCTTGAGATAAATCAGGAAGTCAGTGGCAAAAAAAAGGTCCTGGAAATTCTCCAGGGACAGATCGAGTCTGAAAAATTTATAGGGCGGGCGGAATAAGATTTCCCTCGGAGTCAGGGATGTCAAAAGCATCCAGTAAAAAGGAAAGCCGACCACCAGCAGCCCGATGACCAGGACGATGAAGATGATTCTTTTCTTGACGGCGTCCGTACTCATCGGCCGACCTCCACTTCCTTGCTCGGGTCGAACAGCTTAAAGTAGACGACCGAGCCGATGGCCAAAACGATGAACATCAGGGTGCAGGTGGCCGCAGCCAGGCCGAAATCGAAATCTTCGAAGGCCAGCCGGAAGGCGTAGATCGGCAGGGTTTCCGTGGCTCTCAGGGGGCCGCCGCCGGTGATGATGTAGATCAGGTCGAACTTGTTGAACATCCAAATCCCGCGCAACAGGGCGACCAGGAAAAGGGTCGTCTTCAGGTTGGGCAGGGTCACATCCAGGAAGCACCTGATCGGCCCCGCACCGCTGACCTTGGCCGCCTCGTACAGTTTGGGGTTGATGGCCTGCAGCCGGGCCAGGAGCATCAGGGCGCAAAAACTCGCGTACTGCCAGCCCGTGGTGGCGATGACCGAGTACATGGCGGTGTGGATGCCCCCGAAGAAATTGATCGGCATCTTGACCAGGCCCGTGTCCAGGAGCACCTGATTGATCACCCCATAGTCCTGGTTCAGCAACCACTTGAACACAAGGCCGATCACGATGGTCGGCAAAAGATAGGGCAGGATGACCAAGCTTCGGGCTGCGCCTTGGCCCCGGAAAGACCTGTTCAGGAGAAGGGCGAGGGTCAGGCCGCCGATCACCTGGACCAGAACCGACCCAACCGTGAACACCAATGAGTAGAGAAGGGAGGCCCACATGTCCGCCTCGGCCAGGAGCCAGAGGTAGTTTTTCAGCCCTACCCAGGAGATCTCGGGAGAAAAGGCTGTCTTGTGGAGGAAACTCAGGAATACCGCGTAAAGGATAGGCAGATAGGCCACCACGACCAGCAGGAGCAAGGCCGGCGTGACCGTGCCGAAGATCCAGCGCCGCCTTTCGGCCTTGCCCGTCATCTCAACCTGGCTCCTCACCGGCAGATCCTCCTGGTCGCAATGGCCCTGAAAGCCGTCAACTCTTGGCCTTCATTTTTTCCCGAATCTTCTCGGCAGCCTGATCGACAACGGACGACGCGCTCTGGCCCTTGATGTTTCGCATGGCCAGCATCCAGCCGCCCAGGTTGGCGTTCTGGTACAGCCCTATCAAGGGATTCAGTTCAGGCCCGTCTGCGTAATAGACCGGGACACCTTTGCCCCAGATGGAATCCAGGAATTTCAGAACATCCATCCGCTTCTGGATAACCGGGTTGTCCTGGTAGGCCGCGGAAAGGAGCGTTTTGCGGCTCGCCGGGATGATGTGCAGGGGCACGGCGTGCAGCCATTTGACATGGTCTGGGTGCTTCATGAAGAAGCGGATATACTTCTTGGCCCCCTCCACGTTGGAGTCCTTGTGAACATGAAAACCCTGGACGGAGAGGTAGTAGTGGGGTGTCTTGCGGGGCGGGAAGGCCAAGGGCACGGTGACATCCGCTATGCGGGCATTGTTGGCCATGACCTGCTCGAGGAGCCTGGCCCCGACATAGTAGGAGTTGGCCACTTTTTCGCCCGCAAACGTGCTCATCAGCTCGGCCCAGTTGTAGGTGCTGGCCTCGGGAGAATATTTGTGCATCTCGTGGAGGAATTCGAGAGCCTCGACCACAGCCTTTTTGTTGTTACCCTCGTCCAGGGAGACGTTGTACTTCTTGGTCTGGGGGTCGAACTTGAACCAGTGGGCGTCGTTGGTCATCATGGCCGTTTCCATCAGCAGGTGCGAAGCGCCCATCTCCGCTGAAGGGATGATGCATCCGTACATCCTCGGCGGATCATTGAGAGCCTTGGCCGCAGCCAGGTACTCCTCCCACGTGGTGAAGGGCTTGATACCCTTCTGATCATAGAGGTCCTTGCGGTACCAGCAGTAGACGAACTGTTGGCTTGTCGCGACATTTCGGCAGGCGCCCTTGAAGACCAGCCGCTGGTTCTGATCAATCTCAAACTCGTTGGCCAGGTCGGTGAGGTCGACCAGGAGGCCTTCCAGGGCCACGTCCATGGCCTGCGCCGCACCATACCACACCAGGTCAGCCGGGGTTCCGGAAGCGATCAGCGTAGCGACCCTCTTATGAATGTTCGTAAATCCCGGGTACTCCATGACCACCTTTATCCCGGTCTCCTTGGTGAATTCCGCGTTGATCTTCTCATAGACGGCAATCGCTTTGGGGTTGGATTCCTCGGAGATGAAAACGACCTGTTTGTCATCCTTGGCCGATGCTTTGCGGATCAAGATTTGAGGCCCCAGGACCGCCGCCGCACCCATGACGCCGGTCATTTTGACGAATTCCCGCCTTGTGACACCTTTACCGTTCCCTTTAAAAACCATGACTCACCTCCCTGTGTTGATGTTCAAAAAAAATTCTTGGTCCATCCAAAACAGCCAAAAAGGTTATCTGCAAATCATCCTCAGAAACTGCACCTTGCGCGCCGTCGGCAGGTACGACGTTTTTTCCTGGCTCAGCGCGAGCAGAGCTATGTTTATGTCCTTGAGTTGGGGTGCGTTTTCCGTGCCCCGCCAAACAGTCTCCTGAAATCCGGTATCCCCGTCAAAGGCAGCATTACCCTGCAAGCGCCTGCCAGGGATGGAACTTTCCTTCTGGAAGCCAGTGTACTGCAAGAAGACCATTTTGTTGTCAAGAAAAAAACGGCACTGAGCCTTTCACCGATTTGGTATTCCTCTTTCCAGAAAGAAACCGGAATCAATACGGTTAGAGTGCTTATCGACCCCGCGCTCCGGGAACTGCTAAACGAACTTTCGAGAGACGATACCAGATCTTGAGAACCCCTTCTTGACTTGATGTATTCGGAAGACTACACTGTAATACGAAAGCGTCAGGAGGTGTCGCATGAGTACAGCCATATCCGTTAGGTTGCCGAAAGCTCTTGCCGATCAGCTGGACAGCATAGCCAAGGAAACAGAAAGACCTCGATCCTACATCATCCAAAAAGCCCTGGAATCCTACATGGAAGACTACGCGGATCTCCAAGTGGCCCTGGACAGACTCCATGATAAAACAGATCCTGTCATTTCGGGCAAATACCTGAGGAAGTCACTTGGCCTATAACGTCGTCTACAAGAAATCAGTTGAACGCGATCTCAAAAAGCTGCCCAGGACAGAAGCTCGACGGATCCTGAGCCAAGTGGAGGAAGAGCTTTCGAAGAACGCAGACACCTATCCGGTCCTCAAAGGGCAATTTGCCGGTCTCCGGAGATATCGTCTGGGAGATTACCGCGTGGTCTATGCTGTTTTGGGAAACGAGGTCTTGGTTCTCAGAATGGGCCACAGGAAGGACGTTTACAAGAAGGAGATCTAACGAATAAGGCTTTGCGGCGGACCCGTCCTGCGGGACCGTGAGGCAAAACGGGTTAGATTGAGCTGCTGTGAAAAAGGGCCTGAGGCCCAGGACTCAACCGGCTTTTGGAGGTTTATGAGTTATGGCTAAGTATTTCGTTCAACACGGTCTGGCCGTGGCAGAGCAAGTGGACCCCAACCGCCCGTTGTCCGCTGAAGGTCGAAAGGGGGTTGAGGGTGTCGCCGCCCATCTGCAAAGGGCAGGGGTTGCAGTCAAGAAAGTCTGCCACAGCGGCAAGACAAGGGCCGAGGAAACGGCCCGAATCCTTTCAGGCCGGATCGGGGACGGCCATGTACACAAAGTATCCGGGATGAGCCCCAATGACAACGTCGTGGAATTTGCCGCCGGCCTGAAGGAAGACGACGCCATGTATGTCGGGCATTTGCCCCACCTCGGAAGACTCGTCTCCTACCTGGTTGCAGGCGATGAGAACGCAGGGGTGGTCAAGTTCGTGAATGGCGGGATTGTCTGTGTCGGGAAAGACACCACAGGCTACCACATCGAATGGTACCTGATCCCATCTCTTAGCAAAGCTCAATGAGATGAATTCATGAGTTTCCGGGCGCTGCGGTTCACTACCCCTCCGTCCTACACAAAGGCGGGTGAACTTGGTCGTTCCATGAATAGGGGAGGCTGAGATGATCGGGGCCATCGCAGGGGACATCATCGGGTCGGTTTACGAGAGCTTCCGGACAAAGCGGAAGGACCTCACTCTCTTCACGCCTCTCTCGACATTCACGGACGACACCGTGCTCACGGTGGCAGTGGCTGATGCGATCCTGACGCACTCTCCCTACGGCCACACGATCAAATCGTACGCCCGTCGCTATCCCCTTCGGGGTTACGGTGGCATGTTCCTGGCCTGGATGGCAAGGCCGGGGATTGAGCCGTACAACAGTTTCGGCAACGGCTCCGCCATGCGCGTGAGCCCGGTGGCACACGCCTTTGAATCAGAAGAGGAAGTGCTCGCTCACGCCA
>JAGUZM010000428.1 GCA_020060805.1 Deltaproteobacteria bacterium
AAGGGCTCTCCCATGCCGACCCTGGCGAGTCCCTCGATCAGGTGGCGGTTGACGCTCGACCCGATGCCGAAAGTGAAGACATTGGCGTTGCCGAGATGGGTGCGGATGAGATCGAAAGCGTTCTCTTCCACGGTCACGTAACCATCCGTTGCAATGATGATGGAGCGTGAATAGCCCTCCGTTCTTGGGAGTGCGAGAGCCTTCCGAAGGGCAGGGAGGAGTTCAGTGCCTCCCCCTCCCCGCTGACCCTCGATCACGTTGATGGCGGCCCGGATGTTGTCCGGTGTTGCGGGTAAGGACCTTTCAGACATCACAGACGATCCGCCTGCGAAAAGAACCACGTTGAATGTGTCTGTGGGGCGGAGGTTCGAAATCAGGTCCCTAAGGAGTTTCTTGGAAATATCCAGGGGAAAGCCGTTCATGGACCCCGAGACGTCCACCACGAAGATGTACTCCCGGGGTGGTATTTGAGCTTCCCGCACCATCTTAGGGGGCTGGAGCATCAGGAGAAAGAAGTTTTCGGACTCCCCTTGAAACAGGAGAAGACCGGTCTGAATGCGTCCGCCCGCAAGGCGGTATTTCAGGATGAAGTCACGGTTTCCTCCCCGCTTCTCCGATGGGTCGAGGGTGAGGCTCGAAAGATCAGGGGCGTCGAAGAGAACCTTCACTTTGTGGGAGGGGCATGTGACATCCTGGACGGGAAGACCTGCATGGAGGGTTAAGGTCATATCAAAAAGACTGGAGGGAGGTTCCCCCTGGTGAAAGTAAGGGTTTTCAACCCACCTCTCCGAAGGACTTGCCTCGCTCGCTTTCTGGTTCGAGTAACGGGGCCCGACCACGGTGGGGTAGACGAATTCATAAATTCCATCCGCCGGCACGAGGAGTTCGGTGTAGTTGAGCTCCACCTTGACGGTGTCCGAAGGCATGATGTTGGCCACGTTCATCTGGAAGACATTGGGCCTGTGCTGCTCCAGGAGGGAAGCGGTTTTTCCCGCCTGCTTTGCGTCTTCATACTCGCGGCGGGCATCTTCTCTCTTGGCGATTTTTGCCGCGATCACCCGCTCGCCGATGGTCATCTTCAAGGCGTAGACGGCCGCTCTCGTGGATGCAGGGAACACGTAAATCGCCTCGATCGGTCTTCCGCCCTCGTTCTTGTAGATCTGCGTGACGCGCACATCTGCGATGACCCCCGAAATATTGGCGCGCACCGAAGTGGATTTGAGGGGAAGTTGATCCTGTCCCTGATCGTCGCTTTTCACGAAGAAGTAAGGAGAGAGGGTCCGATCTTCCTCCGCTTCGGGCTGCGCCAGGGCGCTCCCGCCAAGGAATAGAAAAATAATGACTGTCAGTGAGGTAAATCTTACAAGAGTGGGTTTCATTTTTCTGTCCTCCTTTGTCTCGATTCCTGTTTGGGGAATTAGACAGGGAGGCAAGAAAAAAGTTCCTGCCAAAAGAACAGGTGCCGCAAGGCGGGGTTGGGATGTCTGCATGGGATGCGATCGGGCGGCCATTGGTACCTTTTCTTTCGTTCCAAGGCCGCCAGGGGCGGCCAGTCTCCCGGGCTGGTCTTTTCAACGACTTATCTATGGGGGAGTTTTTCCCCCTCCCACTGTTCCCCTCGACTTCGCTCGGGGCCAGGGGCTTCCTCCGCAGATAAGTCGTGAAAAGGACGGCGCCCTCCCGCCAGTCACTTCGGAAAAGGTACCAATACCCGCCCTCCGCGCGGGGGACTCCGGTGATGTGCGCCCTGACTCGGTCTGCTAGAGGAAATAAGGGCAGGGGGATGCGTGAAAGCAAGCTTGGGCTGGCCCGCCAGGCGGCTGCTGCACTTATTGCGGGGGCAGGAGCTTGATCCTGAGCGGGACGGCTCCTTCGGCCCCTCGATCCGAGGGAACCTGAGCTGGGCCTTGGATCTCCCCCACTTCTCCGAGTTTTTCAACGAAGGGAGTGAAGTTCCTGGCGGGAATCTCCGCCACAACGAGTTGAGGGGGCCCCACATCCTTGGAGGGCTCGATAGAGAGGATTTTGCCGTCAAAAGATCGGATCGCTTCCTCTATGATACCAACGGGCGCAACCCTGTCCTTTTCTTTCTCCAGACCCTCTGTCGCAAGCTCGGCGGCAAGGACTCTTTTTTTCTCGTTAGCCGGAGCTCTTGCTGATCCGGCGGAAGGCTGATCGACCATCTTAGAGCTCAAGTCCCCGTGCAGCCGGAAGGAGAGCTCGACGGGCTTTCTTCCCTCAAGCCGGACTGCTTCCGGCTGTACCCCGGCGCCGGGTTCGGCCCTATCGACTTTGTACTCCACCCCTTTGTCAGCCTGAACCCTTTCCCGGGGTGTGGTTTCGTCAGCAGATTCTCTCTTCGCCGGCGGAACGTCTGATGTCCCAGGCTGAATCCTGCCTTCAGCGATTATGTTTCGGGGTTCCTCGGGCTTTTCAGGAATGCTTTCCTGGAGAGTTTTTTCCTCTGTCGAGACATGAAAGGAAGGAACAGGTCTCAGGAGGTGGGCCGGTTGCTGGTCCCTTATGACCAATAAAACCAATACGGCGACAGCCGCGGCACCGGCAAACTGAAGGGGTATCTTGATGCGGAGAGGATAGAAGAACCAAGCCAGTACCCGCGAAAGCCTGGAACGTTGTCCCATTCTCCGATGAAGCTGATCCAGGAAATCCTTTGGAGGCTCAACCGGTTTCATCGAGCCGAGTTCCATTGCGACAGCTCTCAATGAGGCGAGCTCCGTCTCACAAGCCCGGCAGGCATGGAGATGTTTTTCAACCAGGGCTTTTTTGTCCGGGTCCAGAACATCGTCCATGTATTCGGATAAAATCGCTCTGACGTCCTCGCATTCCATCACAAAACACCTCTGAGCTTGTTCCTGAGTTCAAACCTGGCCCGGCTGAGCCTTGACTTCACTGTGCCGAGGTTGGCGCCGGTGATCTCGGCGATCTCTTCATAGGAGAGCCCTTCCATATCCCGGAGAACGACAACAGCCTTATGCTCCGGCTGAAGTTGGTCGATCGCTCTCCGGATCAGATCCTGCCTTTCTCTCTCTTCCAGTTCCACCAGGGGCGTGGGACCTTCGTCCCGAATGTCGAGGGCTCTGTTACCCTCATGGCCGGGGTTGTCGAGGGAAGAAGTCATCTTTTTTTGCCTGAACGCCAGGGACTTGATTTTGTTCGTGCAGGTGTTGATCACGATTCGATAAAGCCATGTGGAAAACGAGGATTCAAACCGGAATTTTTTCAGCCCATTATAGACTTTGATGAAAGCCTCCTGGCTGGATTCATTCGCCTCCTCGTAATCGCCCAGAAAAGAATAGGAGAGATTGAATACCCTGTCTTTGTGCCTGAGCACGAGCGTATCGAAAGCAGCCTTCTCCCCTCTCTGAAAAGCCTCGATTACCTGGGCATCCCGGCCCGCCGGGGTCGCCGGCTTTTTGCTTTCCTCATCCATTATGAATAGACAATATCAGCTCAGAAATGTTCCTCTCCAGCAGGTTGCTGAAAAACACCCATCTACCATTCGACAGGCTCATGGCCCTGAGCAAAGCCGAAGGGCTGCGTTGCCCTCCATCCTCCGTAGCAGTGCTACTGCGGAGGACGGGTCATCCCTCGTCGTTGCGGCGTACTTATGAACAGTCGCAGAATTGAATTGACATCGTTTAATAAATCTCCCCTGTGAGGCTGTCCGACAACTTGCAGCATACAAGCGAAACGTCCTTTCCGTTCATGGTTCGATCCACCCTCCGCAGTAGCTCTGCTACGGAGGACGGGTACCTCACCACGAACGGAAAATCAAAGACTTGCAGAATGCTCTAGCCGTTCGCCCTGAGAGCCTGTCCTGAGGTATCGAAGGATATCGAAGGGTGAACGGCTGCCAAATTCCAGTTGTCGGACAGCCTCCTGTCCCCTCTTTTCCAAAGAGGGGTTTTTCCTCCCTTTGTCAAAGGGAGGTCAGGGAGGGATTTGCTAAAGGGTCGTGACTATTATGGGACTGTTAATATATGTACGCCTCACTCCTCGGGATATCGGGCGCCTTGTATCTGGGTGTTTTTCAGCAGCCTGCGAGCAGGGGCTTTTTCTGCTAGATGAACGTACTCTCATCCCATCCGAGCTTTACGAGTTCAATCCTCTCCGGCCGGCTGTTGCCCAGTTTGAATCGGGTATCAGCAGCGGCAATGTGAAGGGGAGGCGGGCTGATGGGCCTGTGCTTGCCGAAGAACGCGTCCCGCTTTGCCTGGATGATCCTGGCGCCTGTGGCATCAGCCGCCACAGGGTCTTGGCTGACGATCAGGCCGCCATAGGTCCAGACATATTCCTGGCTGAAGCTGTGGGGTCCCGTGCTATGAAACTGGGGCGTCAGCATCACCAGGATGTTGAGACGGGTCTTGCCTTCCACCTGGGGGAAGTGCCAGAGCGCGCCCAGAGGTTCGCAGGCATTGTCATGGTAATCCCAGGGTCGCGGGGTGTACATGACGTAGTTCTTGATGAGGGTGCCGAGGCCGGACCAATCGTGCGTTCTCATGGGCCGGGTGTTGATCAGGGCAGTTGCCCTCTGGAAGACGGGGTTTCTCAAGACCCCCCTGTCATCCACGGCCATGTTCTCCTCCTTGACCCCTACGTCCAAAAGACGCTTCCGTATCGCCACTTCGAGAGCTTGTGGGGTGGGTAGCCTGTACCAGGCATTGCTTTTGATCCCTACGACGTCTTCAGGCTTTACGAGCTTTTTCCAGGCTGAGATGGGGTCAGGGGTATCCATGAGGGTCGTGACCGCCTGATCCATCATTTTCTCGAGCACGTCCGGCTGGATTTTGCCGTCGCCGCTCACCGCGTTCTTATCCCGGATCAATACAACCCTGCTTTTGCCTGCTTCACCGGCGTGAACATTCCTGAGCAACGGAAAACCGACGAAGCCTCCCAAAGCCACGGCCGTGCCTGCTTTAAGGAAATCCCGCCTGGTGACCACCTTCTTGCTCTCAGCCATGAATACTCTCCTTTCCCACGACACATTCTCGCCCTGCATCCAGCGCAGAATAACGTCCGGGGAGAATCGTATCTATGCTCCAGAGAACTTATTTTATTCAAGAGAAAAAGTAAATCAGAAGCCATACCCGTGCAAGCCCTACATTTCCTTCGGGTTCGACAGGGCGATAAAGACGGGGCTAAGCGCCTTGTCAGGCATGTCCGTGCCGGCGGGAAACGTCCGGCGTTGAATCAGTGAATGATTTCTGCTAACCTGCACCAGGGTAAGAAACTGGCAATGTCCTGAGACTGGAGAGGAAGTCGTAAGCAAACGTGATTCGAAGATCGATGCGTCAAGAGGGGTATAGGGATGCCGCTGATCTTGAAGGCATAGATGAAGATTGAAGGTCCTTCAGAAGATCGCCGCAGCGTTTTAGCCAGCCAAGAGGATAAAGCATAAGCCTGAACCCAAACCCCTCCGTGAAGTTGGCCGGTGGAAAAGTGTGGGCGAATCTGGTAAGGTAGCGCCGGTATGAACAACAACGAAATAACAGAACTGATAGCGGACCGCACTGCCAGAGCCGTCGCTCATTACTGGCAAACCGGGGCTGCCCAGCGGAAAAAACAGGAAACAGGGGGCAAAGCCGACCAAGGGCTACGTGGTGCAGTCACCGGCGGGGCGCAGATGGACGGATTCATTGACCTCTTCACTGAACTCATCACACGGGATGGTATATCGCAGCGGCATATCTTCAGGAAGAAGTCAGTCGATCTTCCAGGCTATTTCCGGCCCACAAAGGAATGGGACCTGCTTGTCGTTCGAGGGAATGCACTTCTCGCGGCTGTCGAGGCAAAGTCTCAGGTTGGCCCCTCTTTCGGCAACAATTTCAACAACCGGACTGAAGAGGCTATCGGAAGTGCGCTTGATCTTTGGACGGCTTACCGGGAACACGCTTATCTGACGAGTCCGCAACCGTTTCTTGGATACTTCTTCATGTTGGAAGATTGCGCTGCATCGAACCGACCGGTCAAAGTCCAGGAACCGCACTTCAAGGTGTTTCCGGAATTCGTGGGCGCCTCGTATATGCGCCGGTATGAGATATTCTGCCGCAAACTCGTGCTTGAGCGCCACTACACCGCAGCGGCGTTTCTCAGCTCGGCGGCTGCTGATGGAATCGAAGGCCGTTATTCGACACAGGCGGATGACCTTTCTCTTGAACGCTTTGCCAGAGTCCTTGCTGGCCATCTGGCAGCATCGGTGTGATGGTATGGAAACCCGACACAGATTAATCAACGGGGACTCACGGGACCTTTCCTTCCTGCAAGACGAATCAATCCATCTTGTGGTCACATCGCCCCCCTACTGGAATCTAAAGCGCTATAACGAAAACCCCGGCCAGATGGGACACATTCAAGAGTATGAAACCTTCCTGACGGAACTGGAGAAAGTCTGGCGGCATGTTTATCGTGTTCTTGTTCCAGGAGGCCGGCTGGTGTGCGTAGTCGGCGACGTCTGTGTAGCCAGGCGCACTTTCGGCCGTCATTTAGTTTTTCCCCTGCATGCGGACATCAGCGTGATCTGCCGCCGCATCGGTTTCGACAACCTAAATCCAATAATCTGGCACAAAATTGCCAACGCATCTTACGAGGTGCCCAACGGATCCAAGTTCTTGGGCAAGCCCTACGAACCCAACGCTATCATTAAAAACGACATGGAATTCATTCTGATGCAGCGGAAACCTGGAGGATACCGGAAGCCGTCCAATGACCAGCGAGAAGCCAGCCGGATTTCAAAAGACGAATTTGACAATTGGTTCCAACAGATATGGAACATCCCCGGGGAGTCCACAAAACACCATCCTGCCCCCTTTCCTCTGGAACTGGCCACCCGGTTAGTAAGAATGTTTTCGTTTGTCGGCGATACCGTCCTGGATCCGTTTTGCGGATCTGGTACAACGATGATCGCAGCCTTTCGAACGAACCGCAACAGTATTGGCGTGGAGGTTGACCCTGATTACTGTCGTTTGGCTGCGCGGAACTTGAAATCGGAGACAACGAACCTTTTCTCAAGAACTGAACTTCTTTTTGAAAAAGTTTCCGCAGAGCGCCCCTCCATGGTCATGGAAGATCAAGCCTTGTACGAAGTGAGGCCAGCAAGAAGAAAAGCGAAATAGACTAACTTCGGGCGAGAATCGAACCCAATGCTGTTCTCTTTACCGGGTGAGTTTTGCGACGGACTCTGAACGGTGTCCCGACTCAACATCTATTTCCTGAAACGTCGCAAAAATAAGTGTTGAGCCAGTCACAGTGGCCTCCCAGAACGCTCAATACTAGGAAGATGGTAGAAGATGGGGACGTTCTTGACATATTGACATTCTCGGCAGGTTGGAATATGGAGAGCGCATGCCACGGCAATCACGAATAGACGCCCCAGGGGCGC
>JAGUZM010000572.1 GCA_020060805.1 Deltaproteobacteria bacterium
CCGTCATCGCCATATTCTGAAGGAATTGAAAGCACTTGGGTGCATTTTGCCGCCCAGCGAACCGGAGGAATTGTTGAGGCCAGGTATCACAAGAGGAGAATGCCTACTGGATGAGGAAGGTTTTGCCTTATTCTTTAACCTTTAGACAACGAAGGAGGGCTTTAGATGAAAAAGACGTTGGTTCTCTTCTCTCTGTTAGGGCTCGTCATGGTGTTTTCGGCAGGACCTGTCTTCGCCGCCGCTAAGCAAGGTGGCACGCTTGTGGTGGCTCTGGAATCTGAGGTTGGAATTCTTGACCCTCACCTAACCCAAGGCTGGGTGACCTACCGCGTTAATCACGAAATTTATGATTGTCTCGTTCATGAGGACTTGACCACGGATAAAACACCTATACCCCTTGTTCCGGGGTTGGCCACAAAGTGGGAGGTTTCTAACGATGGCCTCACTTACACTTTCTCCTTGAGAGAAGGCGTCAAATTCCACGACGGCACCCCATTTAACGCAGAGGCTGTCGAGTTCAACCTGCGCCGCTGCATTGACCCAAAATTCAAATACTATTACCCTCGAGCAGACGCCAATACCAAGAAGCTCTATGGCCTCATAAAAGAAATAAAGATCCTCGGTCCGTACAAGATCCAGTTGGTTTTCAAAGAGCCCTATCACAGCTTCATCAGGCTTAACGCCTCCATCACTATGGGATCCGGAGGCATCGTCAGCCCCGAGGCAGTCAAGAAATACGGAAATGAGGGTATCGCAAATCAACCCGTTGGCACAGGGCCTTTCATTTTTGTGGAAAGAGTCCGAGGAGAAAAGATAGTCCTCAAGAGAAACCCGAACTACTGGGGAGAGAAGGCGAAGGTCGACAGGGTCATTTTCCGCCCCATGGAGGAAGCAGCGAGCCGAATCAATGCCCTGGAGACAGGAGAGGCTGACATCATTTGCGTGCCCCCCCCGGACAGTATCGAACCCATGGTGAAAAAAGGTTACACCCTTTCGAAAGGACCAACCCCTCATGTCTGGTATCTGAGCTTCAACACCAAAAACGAGATTATGAAGAACCCCAAAGTACGGCAGGCTATCAACTTCGCCATTAACCGGGAAATGATCTCCAAAAGTCTGTTGAGAGAAACAACCATGCCTGCATACGGACTCCTCGTGCCTGGTGATCCGTCTTTCGACCCAAATTTCAAACCCTATCCTTTTAACCTTGAGCAGGCCAAAAAGCTGCTCGAGGAGGCCGGTTACCCAAATGGCTTTGAAACAACCCTCCAGACGTCTGTTGGCGGCTCAGGGCAGATCATGCCTGTAGCCATCGCTGAATGGATTCAGCGTGACCTTGGCAAAGTCGGTATAAAGGTCAAGCTGGATACATATGAATGGATCACCTATCTCGGGGTCTGGCTTAAAGGGATGACGCCCGACGTGGGAATCAACCAGATGAGTTGGGGGTTCACAGCGCCTTTCCTCCTCAACTTGATCGCCCAGTCTCAATGGCATTCACCCGTGGGTTTGAATAGCGGGTACTACACGAACAAGAACGTCGACGAATGGATCATCAAAGCAGAGCACGCCAAGTCAGACGAAGAATACCAAAGATATTACAAGATGGCTCATGAGCAAATCATGAAGGATGCTGCCTACGCTCCTATTGTGCACGACCTCTCTCCGTATCTCATGAATAAGCGGGTGAAAGGTTTTGTGCATGCGGCGGAGGATTGGTTCAGTTGTGTGCCCATATACCTGGCTGATTAATCAGCCGAGACGAGAGGAGACACCATCGTCTCCTCTCGTCCGTTGAGCGCTCTGTTCTACAGAGGAGTGGATGGCTAAGTATCTGCTCAAACGGATCCTGTACATCATTCCCATCCTTCTGGGGGTAACCGTTTGCATTTTCTTCATCGTGAAACTTGTCCCCGGGGATACGGCCGTAGCGATCCTTGGCCCTGCTGCAACCAAAGCCCAGCTTGAAGACCTACGGCGAATTCTCGGCTTGGATATGCCTTTTTATATTCAGTATTTTCGATGGCTGAGAAGGATTCTTGTAGGCGACTTCGGGCTTTCCATCGCCCTTAATGTTCCCGTCTCCAGCATCGTCTTTCAAAAATATGGCAATACCCTGATTTTGGCAGGAGGATCACTCTTGCTGAGCGTGTTGTGGGGGGTCCCTACTGGGCTGATATCGGCAACGAAACAATACAGTATCTTCGATCGATCATCGATGATTCTGGCCTTGGTGCTGGCAAGCGTGCCCGTGTTCTGGCTCGGCCTCGTGTTGATGTACGTCTTTGCGGTGAAGCTTCGCCTCCTTCCCGCCTTGGGGATGTATGATATTCGCCATGCGGGCGAGTTCTGGGATCTGATACGACATCTTATTCTTCCGTCAATCACGACCGCAGCGATACCCATGGCCATCATAGCTAGGTTGGTGCGAACCAGCTTGCTGGATGTCCTAAGGCAGGACTATATCGTCGCACTCAGGGCGAAAGGGTTAGGGGCCAAAGCCATTTATCGACACTCCCTGCGTAATGTTCTCCCCCAGATAGTCAACATCATTGCCCTTCAGGGCGGTTTTTTGATCGCTTCGACAATCTTCACGGAGGTTGTCTTTAACTGGCCAGGCCTGGGTTTGCAGATTTATAGTTCCATTGTCGCCAGGGACCTGCCGATGATTCAGGCAGCAGTCATATTGATTTCTTTTTCATTCGTGGTCTTGAACATGGTGGCAGATCTGATCTGTTACGTCCTTGACCCTCGCCAGAGGACGACTGGCTAGAAAACCTGGTAGACTCATGAGGGAAAGAAGATGGGCGAAACAAAGGCCGTAGCCGCCCAACCAAGCCAAAAAGTTCCCCACAAATCACAGCTTCGTCTTACCCTGGAGGGACTCAAGAAAGACAGGCTGGCTCTCGCTTCCTCTGTGGTCGTGATCCTTATCGTCGGACTCACCATCTTGGCGCCGTGGATTGCGCCCGGAGGATACAACGTGGCTGACCCTGACCTTCGCCTCGCTCCACCGCTAACGCCGGGTCACATCCTGGGACTGGACGGGCAAGGCCGAGATATCCTTGTTCGGCTGCTGTACGGGGGCAGGATTTCTCTCCCTATTGCAGCGGCTCCCGTGCTGGTCTCCGGGCTTATTGGTTTTTTTATCGGCCTTCTTGCCGGTTACTCTCACGGGGCTTTGAATCAGATCATCATGCGCATCATGGACGTTTTTTTCGCGTTTCCCATGGTCCTTCTTGCCATCGCTATTGCGGGAATCATGGGCCCCGGCATGATGAATGTGATGTTGAGTATCGCGATTGTCCTTGTGCCATATGTCGCGAGGGTGGCTTTCGCCGCGACAATGGTTATCCGCGATACGGAATTTGTGGAGGCAGCGCGCGCTGCCGGTGCGGGCACATTGAGAATTCTGTTCCGAGAGATATTGCCGAACATTTTCTCACCCATCCTCGTTTACTGCACAACGCTTTTCGGCAACATGGTTATCATGGCTGCGGGTCTTAGCTTTCTCGGGCTTGGAATCCAACCGCCCGTCCCGGACTGGGGAATCATGTGCTCTGACGGCCGCTCCGTGCTGAGTATTGCTCCCCATGTCACCGCCATTCCAGGGTTGATGATCCTGATTGTGAGTCTCAGCCTCAACCTGATCGGTGACGGACTCCGAGACGCTCTTGACCCAAGGCTGCGGAACATCTAAGAGGATCTCTTGAAAGATCAGAACACAAGCCTCTTGAGTGTCAAGAATCTGAAGACCCGGTTCTTTACTGACGCTGGCGTGGTCAAAGCCGTCGACGGCATCAGTTTTCACATTCTTAGAG
>JAGUZM010000322.1 GCA_020060805.1 Deltaproteobacteria bacterium
CATTACCTTTGGCGCACGGGATATCACCCTACTTACCGCCGATGGGCTGATTCCGAGATCCTTTTGAAGTGGTTGAGGTCAAAACACGGCTCTCCCAACTTTCATAGGGTATGAAGAGCGGCTCATTGATGGGGATCGATGCTCAAGAATCTTGAGAACCTGGCGTCAAGATCGCCGAGAGGTACCCGCTCGTACTCCTCCTGGAACTCCTTCCATAACTGAGAGAGCTCCTCTCTCAGGATTGATGCCGCTTCAGGATCGGAGTTTGTGGCATGGGACATGAATTCCTTGATGAACACCGTTTTGAATCCGGCCATGCGATAGGGCGGCCCTTTGTCCCTGCCCCTGAGCTTGCCCAGCAGGTTCTTGGCCTGCGCCAATGACATGCCGGAAAAAGAAGGTTCGAGCCCCAGGAAACGGCGCGCCCAGAGGTTGAACAGGAATGAATGGCAGGTCCTCGCGTTGGCGCTGAACGGACCCCTTATCCGGTATGATTCCGCCAATCTTTCCAGAAGGCTGTCCAGCACCATTAATCCAAGGAGAACCTTCAAGCACTTCGCGAGATCTGAGAGCCATTCAAAGTCCCTGTATTCTTCCTTCTGACCGGGACCGACGTAAAGTCGGGGTCTTTTCGCCAGGAGACCTTTGAGAATCCCTCCGCGATGC
The DNA here is from genome assembly GCA_020060805.1 of Deltaproteobacteria bacterium. Taxonomy (GTDB): domain Bacteria; phylum Desulfobacterota; class DSM-4660; order Desulfatiglandales; family HGW-15; genus JAHECH01. The sequence goes on from JAGUZM010000322.1 coordinate 667, forward strand.
TCTCCCCAGAAATCCACGTCCATTCCATGCCTATAGAACCAGCTCCCCTTTAGCCAACGCTCTGCCTCCCATTTGAGTTTAAGCCCCATGCCGAATCCGACCCGAAACAGGGTCACGAGGGAATGAGACCTCAAGAGTTTCTCTGCCGATGAGAGATCATTGCCGCAGGCCTTTTCAATCGCGAGATTGAGCAGCCGTGCTCCCTTCTTGCATGCCTCGACCAAGGTTTCGATCTCGTGGGCCACGATTCCATCTGCCGAGAGGATCTGGTTGGCAAGGCCGGCAAATTCCAGCCTCAACCTGTCCAGAAAGATAGGGTCCCCTATACGGCCGACCACCTCCATGAATACATTCGGCGTATCGGCTTGGTAGAGAGGCAGCAAGGGGACCCGGGCGCGAATCTCCTTGTCATGAATGATTTCGTGCAGTTCCTGTTTTTGTTCTTTTTGGAGAACTTCTGGGTCCAGGGGGGAGTAAAGCGCGATGGCTTCCTCGTACGACAGGAACCCGTGCTCAGCCAGGCGCACGTTCCTCCGCCTGTACATCTCTTCTTCCACTTCAGCGGGGAGCACGCCTGCCAGCCCAAGCAGAAGGGCCTGGTACCTGGTAAGGTCTTCATCGGCCATGACGCGGGCGATATTCTCCATGCTCTCCCGGTATTGCGGATCAAAAACCCTTATGTAGAATACACCGTCGAGGCTGAAAAATCCGTCCGGAATATCAAAAACCTCATCCTTGTCATTTACCACCACGACTTCAAGAGTCCTGAAAAAGTGATAATAGGCGAGGTATTCGCTATCGCTGAAGAGCCATCGGACGAGCTTCCTGCAATCGGCCCGCTGCAACAGGCTCATCCAGCGAGAAGCATGGGATATATCGAGACGGTCCCTTTCCCATATTTCCAGGTCCAGGAGATACTGCCACTGATCCACGGAGGCCAGTTCAAGGAGAGCCAGAGAGTCCTCTTCTCCGACTTTCTTGACCAGCCAGAAAAAGTCTTCACAGGAAAGCGCCTGGACCATTTCTCGGGGGTCATCCAGATCCAGGATTTTATTCAGTATGTCTCTGCCCGGAAGGGCGAAAAGTTCCCTTAAGAGAAGACGCCTTTTGTCCGTCAAGGCAGGCATCCCTGATCCAGCCTGGTAGGCTTCAGTAATCTCGAAATTTCGTGATTGGCTTTCCATGCTGGGGATTAGTCACTGATCGTTTTCTTCAGATGCTCTTATTCATAGATAGGCATGATTGCTCCTCAGGAAATCGAGTTGGTGGTCTCAGTGCAAGCCTTCATCCATGTCGACGGTTCAGGGGGTACGGTCTCCATATGACAAGCTGAGACATCCCTCTCGGTCCACAGGCATGCCAGGGCTTCTGAATATCGATCGAGATGGCTTGATAATGCCGGATCACTGATGAGCGTTTCCGCGCCCTCGTGTGTAGGATAGGGATGAGTCGCCTCAACTGCGTTCCGGAGACAATGGGGGTTGTCGATGACCATACAGGGCATGTGGTGATTGCTGTTCCAGGGCTGACCAGCCCTGATGGTCCTGAAAAACTCTGAATCCAGAGCGTCCCACAGGTGGCCTCCCCGTTCATAAATCCTGTGGATATTGTCCACTGCAAAATGGACAAACACGCAAGGCTCGACGTCCCCGTCGCAGTTGACATGGAAATACCCCCTCCCTGTTCGACCTGCCGCCAGGCATCCATCCACATAGGGACCATCATTCCAGAAATCAGCTATGAACAAGGGGTAGGCGTTTCGCACCGCCCTGACTTTATCATACAGTGTAAGCCGCTGATTCGCCGTCAGCATGAGCTTCGGTTCCGGTCTTGCGCCTATGGGGATGTATTGAAACAGCCATCCGAAGAGGGCGCCTTTCTCGACGAGAAACTCATAATAGGCTTCATTGAGAAGCGTGGAATAGTTGTAAGCAGCCGGTACCGTGGAAAACCCGAAAATAACCCCGGCCTCTCTCAAGTTGTCCATGGCCTCGCAGATCCTTCGAAACGTCCCCTTTCCCCTGCGATGGTCGGTCTCTTCCTCGAAACCTTCACAAGAGATCACGGGGGCAATATTGCCCAGTCGAGAAATTTCGCTGGCCAAGTCCGAATCTATCAGGGTCCCGTTTGTGAACACCTGGAAGTAGATGTCATGATGGGTGCGGAACAGATCCAGGATATCCTTCCTGCAAAAAGGCTCCCCTCCGGAGACCGTGACAAAATAGATGCCCATGGCCCTGGCGTCTTCCAGGATCCTGTCAATGACTTCACGGGACAAATTCTCTTTCCGGGGATAATTGCCGGCGTAGCAGCCGAGGCACCGAAGGTTACAATTCATGGTCGGCGAAATGACGAAAAAAAAAGGTCTGGAAATACGATGCCTCCTGTAAAAATCCTCTCTGATCTTGTTGCCGTTGAAAACGGCGTTGATAAAGAAATTTCTGAACAGCTTCTCCCTGCATGGCAGGCTTTTCTTCCCAATCAGGTCGAAAAATCGCAGATACGGGTGGTCCCCCTCGATGGCTCTTCTCAGCCCTTCAATCTCGTGGGAGTATTCCCGGTCTCTGTCCAGACCCTCTGCGATTCGAAGGATTCGCTTCAGTGCCTTGGGGGTAATTCTGCCCGGAATCCGCGACAAAATGTGACTGATCTGGTTAAAAACCTTGTCCTGTGTATAACGGCTAATAAGCCCGAAGGCCCCGGTTTCATTCTGTTGAAAGTTGTACCTCATCATGAGTGCACCTCCCTGACTGGACAGGAGGTCTTCCTTATCCGATTTCTTGAGGTCTCACAGGCCTCGCACTTTCTCCTCCGCCTCCTGTTTTTTCTTGCAATCGATACACAAGGTTGTGACAGGGCGAGCATTTAACCGTGTGAAGGAAATATCCTTGCCGCACTCTTCGCAAATGCCATAGGTACCATCGTTAAGACGGCTCAAGGCTTCCCTTATTTTTAGGAATAGTTTCCTCTCCCTTTCC
>JAGUZM010000317.1 GCA_020060805.1 Deltaproteobacteria bacterium
CCATTTTCTCCAGGCCGCCGACCGTCTCCTCCAGCCACTTCAGAACCAGGCTGACCACATAGATCACAAAGCACGCGGGGGTGTTGTACAGGGAGTTGTTGGCGGTGAAAGTGGTGTACCTCAACATGGTGGGAAGGGCGGGGGATACCCTCTCCAGCATGTCCTTGCGGATGAGGACCATGGCAGACCCGGAAGGCCCGATGTTCTTCTGGGCGCCGGCATAGATGAGGCCGAAGGGTCTCACATCAAAGGGCCGGCTCAGGAAATCGGATGACATGTCGCAGACCAGGGGGACGTCGCCGGCCCCGGGGAACTCGGCCCATTGGGTTCCCTTGATGGTGTTGTTGGAGGTGAAATGAAGGTAAGCGGCGTCCTTGTTCACCTGAAACCGTTTCGGGATGTAGGAGAAATTCTTGTCTTCAGAGGAAGCGATGACGCGCACGTCCTTACCCAGAAGCTTGGCCTCTTTGATCGCATTGGTGGACCATGTCCCGGTGTTGATATAATCTAGGGGCTTTCCCTGGATCGCGAGATTCATCGGAACCATGCAGAACTGAAGGGTCGCGCCGCCCTGGATGAAGACCACATGAAAATCGTCGCCGATCTTGAGAAGCCGCTTGGTTCTCTCCACTGCCTGGTTGAGGCACTCCTCGAACTGTTTGGACCGGTGGCTGATTTCCGTGATGGACATGCCGCTGCCCTTGTAATCGAGAAACTCCTCTTTGATCTGTTCCAGCACCGCCAGGGGCAGTGCCGCAGGTCCAGGGTTAAAATTGAAGATTCTCTTCCCCATCCCTCAATCTCCTTTCCGTCTGTTTGGTTTCATGCGGATAAGCAGGTTCAACGCCATTTGTCGATCATCTCTTTAACCGCAGTGAGGCCTTTGATGTCCTTCTCATAAGGGGGACGACCTTCCAGGTCCGCCTCGATGATCTCGGCCCCAAAAGGAATGAACCCGAGAAAGTCAAACTCGGGCATGTTTTCAAGGAGGAACTCTTTATCCCTTTCCGATCGGATTTTGTTCCCCACGAGGCTCAGCTTCTTGAGCCCGATGTCACTGGCCAACTGCCGGATGTGGTAAGCCGTGTCGATGCTGCGTCTTCCCGGTTCAACAACCACGATCAACCTGTCCACGGCAGCCGCTGTGCCGCGGCCGAGGTGCTCTAGGCCGGCCTCCATGTCGAGGACGATGACTTCGTCTCGAGCCAGTACAATGTGCCGCACCAGGTTCTTGAGAAGGGTGCTCTCAGGGCAGATGCAGCCTGCCCCTCCTTTCTTGACGCCCCCCAGGACCATCAGTTTGATCCCGTCCATCTTGAGGGAAAGCTTATCCGGCAGGTCGTCCACCTTGGGGTTAAGCTTGAAGAAGGACCCCATGGTGCCGACTTTGCTCTCCGTCCTTTCCTCAATCAGGTCCTTCATGGCGGAAATCGGAACGATGTCCGAACCCCCTTTTACCCCCAGGGCCTGGGCAAGGTTTGCATCAGGGTCCGCATCGATGGCGAGAACCCTTTTCCCCCGGTCGGCAAAAGCCCGGATCAGAAAAGAGGCGAAAGTGGTTTTTCCCACGCCCCCCTTACCGCTGATGGCGATCTTCATATTCCCAACCTTTACTCTGAAACGAAGTCTCTTCCCGGCAGGGAAGGAGCTTGAAAACACCCGCAGCCTGTTATAGGAAAAACGTTATAGTTTAATTCTGGAGCCTTGTTCAAGAAGAAAATCGTCGATCCCGAGGGCCGGGGGGAATCTCCTTTTTCCGATGGAAGTCGAAATCACGCTGACAGGACCGATCCAGGCCGTCTCCGCTCTCCGCGAACGGCTGCGACCCTTCTCGCCAGCCCTCCAGGTGACCGCGGACGGGGACGGAAGGCTCAGAATCCGAGAGACTGAAAAAAACCTAGATGACACCCTCCTGACCATCTCGCGGATCCTCATCCCTGTCGAAAAAGGCTTGTCCCCGGGTCACGGCCTGACCCTTCGGGTCCGGAACCTCGCTTATGCCGAACCCGAGACGCCGGAGTTTTCAGAGGAACCTTTCAGGCCCACCGGCTCCATCCTCATTCAACCCTGGCACCCGTCTCTTTCAGAGGCCCTTCCCGGCCGCACGATCATCATAGATGAACGGCACGCCTTCGGCACAGGCAGGCACCCGAGCACGGTCCTTTGCCTGAGGGCGATGGAAGAGTTGGCTTCCGCCCGGGGGGCCCTCGGGGCTGAGGCTGTCCTGGATTTCGGCTGTGGGACGGGTCTCCTGGCGATCGCTGCGGTGAAGATGGGAGCGAAAAGGGCGTTCGCCGTGGAGATCGATCCCGAGGCTGCCGAAAGGGCGCGGAGAAACGTATGGATCAACGGCGTCTCGGACAGGGTCAACCTCAAGCAGGGTTCATGGGAAGCAGCCCAAGGGGTCTATGACCTCATCCTGGCAAACCTCGTTCCTTCCGTTCTCTTCAAAACAGGCCATGAGATCCCGAGGCATCTTGAGAAAAAGGGCAGGGCGGTGATCGCAGGGTTCAGCGAAAAACAGGCCGGAGAAATGGAGGCTCACTTGTGTTCCGTCGGCCTCCAAATCACAGGGCATGCCTGCATGGATGGGTGGGCAGCCTTTGTAGGGGAGCACCGGTCATCCAAAGATTCTCCCGCACTCGAGTCGAGGGATAGGGCTTGAGAAATGCCTGGGTAGCCCATCATGCCAGACCGAACCCCATCCGGGCATATTCGTCTATGCTCGCCTTGGCCTCTTCGATGCTTTTTCCGAGGTACCACGGCTCCATAAAGGTGCAGAGCTTCAGCTTCCATCCTTCGTCATCTTCAAAGATGCTGGACGGATCGCAGGAACCGCCGCAGCCCTCCTCCCCAACGACGTCGGCAATATATCTTATCAAATCTTCCCGGCTTTCCATGGATCCCTCCTTAACCAGGGCCCTAGACCATCGCGGAGCCCCTCAAAAATGACTCAGAGACGTTAAAAACCTAATCATCCTGAGCCGGTCTTCAACCCGCTCCGATGCCACATCGTGGCACCGATTCTCCTTGACTCCGCAAGGAGTGGGTTTACCTTGAAGACAAAGGATTTCCCATGGTTGCAAACAAGCAAACGGCTTTCAGCCCGAGAATCGTGCTGACCAAAAAGATGATGGAAGATTTCTTCACCAAAATCTTCAGGGGAGACGTCCCTGAATTGTCCGCTGAGACGGGTCTGCCTTATGATCTCGTCTACAACCTGGTCCACGGCAGGATTCGCTCCCTGTCAGCGGAGGACTATCGGATCATTTTCGGGGACGAACCCCCGCGGCGGGCGCAAGGGAGGGTCGGCGCCGAGTACTTCAGGGGTATGGTAAAACTGTGGCTCTTCCTAAACCCTGGGGCGACAGAAGCAGGGCTCTACAGAGAACTGAACGAGGGAAAGGCTTTCAAGAAAATCGACTACAGGGTCTTTTCCGGAACCAAGGTGAAAAGCGTATCCGCCCAGGCTGAAAGGTGGATGGAGGAGAAATTCTTGAGTCGGGGGTTTGAGAAGAGAGAGATTATGGAGGGCATCGCCGAACTGGAGACGATCGGGTACGAAGAGAAAATCCCCTACCGAAAGATTAAACCCCTTCTGGATGACCTGGAGAAAATCGGCGTCAGCGCGACCAAAATGCTCAACCAGTGGTCTGCACGGTATGAATCGGGTGAGTTGCAAAATGTCCCCAAAGAGGTGTACGACCGGGCCGTCAGAATCAGGGCAAAAGCTGAAAAGGCCCTGGACTCCCCGTCGCTGTACGCGATGGAAAAAGTCAAAGAGGAAGTCTACGGGAAGCGAAAAGGGCTCATCCTTTTTTCGGAGGTGAGGAGCGAGCTTCAGTGTCTCAAAAAATACGGGAAAAAAAGCGTCAAGAGGTTTCTCGGAAGAAGTATCAGGAATTACGAAGGGGGAAAACTGAAGAGAATCTCTGCCGCGAGAGGGAAGCGGATAAAAGAGGCCTTTGAGCGATTCATGCTGGAAAATCCTCCCGTCCCCCTGTGGTCTCTTCCGGAGAAGCACCGTTTAAAGGAAATGGGGAAGCTGATCGCTGCCCTGGCTTCCGTCGCGGTTTCGGGAATGATCACGGATCCCGAAGAGGCCTATGAGAAATCCATGCTCCGGCGGGCGGTCGGTTCATTCAGGGCCGACGCTGGGGTTCAGGAGTACGTCCCCCTGGATGAAGCGGCAGAGACCCTGGGAATGAGCGCAAAGGCTTTTGACCTGCTTCTGGCTTCCCACCGTGACCTTTTCAGGAAAATCGGAAAGTACGAGGGGAAATGGTTTCTCCCCTATCGCTACCTGGAGGATCTTTCGCTGAACAAGGGTTTCCTGTTCATCAGAGCCAAGTACGAGTGGCTGGCGAAGAAGTCGGGGGAATCGGGCCTGCGGGTGCGCGAAAAAGCTTCGCAGCCAAAAAGAAGGGTCGAGGAAAAGGGGATTCCTGCCCTAGACCGGATGCACCGCGGCCTGACCCCGGATCGACCGGAGGGACACCCATCGTCGAGGGAATGAGCTTTCACCAGGGGGAGCATGAAGCTTCTGGAGCTGTCGCCTTCTTGGGGAAGAGTCCCATCAGAACTGCTCCACCCCATAGCCTTTTGCCCTGAGGATCTCGACAATCCCCTGGTCCCCGACCAGATGCCCGGCCCCGACGATCACGAAGTAGCTCCCCCCGGAGCTGAGATAACCCTCTATTTTGGACCCCATCTTCACGTTCCGCTCATCCAGGAGCTTTTCGTAGATCCGGGCAAGGGTAACATCGTGTTTCGCATTTTTCGCCAGGATGGATTCGACGGTCTGCGCATCCCCATGGGCCCAGGCGCGGGCAAGGGCGTCCACCTGTCCGGCGATAAAGCGCAGATTTTTCAGCGTGTACAGAAGAAAGAGCTCCTGTTCCCTGTCGGAAAACCCGGAGAGGAGTTTGATCTGCTCTTCGAGGCTCTCAAGTTCGAGAATTTTCTTTTTGCCCTGAGCTTTTGAAAGAAAGTGGTAGTCTACCCCGAGGCGGGGGTGATAGCCCAATCTCATCAGTTCCAGCGCTTGCAGGGAGAGTGTCAGAAGCCAGGGCTTCTGCTTCTGGGCGAGTTCCAGCGGTATGCCGAGGGACTGGGTCTCCCTCTTGATCCATTCATAGGTTTCATGGGAAACGTGTTTTTGCACCCCGTCCTCACCCCGGTAGAAAGCCCTGTCCATGAGGGTCGTCAGGTCGAGCTTCCCGATGTCGTTGACATTCGCCTCGACGACGAGGACATCCGAAGCCTCATAGGCGCTTTCGATGGCCTCGGGGAGGGGGTAGGATTGCTGTTTCAGGAAATGGATGGAACCGAGGAGGTATACGGTCGTGGTTGCCGACTGAACCCTCCAAAGGAAGCTTTTCCTGTCCTGGCCGAGAGCTCCGACGTCAGAGAAATCTGGAGCGATCAGGCCAAGAAAGATCAGGGTGGAGAAGAAGACGGAAAATTTTTTCCCCATGCCTCTAGACCCTTTCCTTGAACTCCTTGCCCAACATTCCTTCCGGCCGCACGAGAAGCACGAGGATGATCATCAGGAACGCGAAAGTGTTCTTGAAGGCGATCGATACGTAGCCGCCGGCGAGGCTTTCAGCAATCCCAAGGATGAGCCCTCCCACGATGGCCCCGGGCAAGCTGTTCAGGCCACCCAAGATCG
>JAGUZM010000069.1 GCA_020060805.1 Deltaproteobacteria bacterium
GCGTTGTGCCTGAAACCATTGCTCGCTTCCTTAGGGAGGCGGCAGAGTATGTGCCCTTGGATTTCAAACCTATAACGAGCCTTGTGCATACTTTCGACCCTCCTCGGACGCCTGTTGTCCTTCGCCATTATGAGCAGGCACTTGACTGGAAGTTGCCCCCCTTGTCGAACAGATATCCTCGCTTCTCGACGGATCGGGAGGTGGCAGAGAAGAATAGCCTAGAATGGGTTACTCCCGGGCACCCGCTCTTTGAAGCGCTGAGAAGGCACACTCTCAAGCAGGCACAGGACGCATTTGGAAAAGGTGCGTGTTTCTATTCCCTGCAGCACGATTCGTCATCACGGCTCGACTTCTACCGTGGTCGAATTGTTGATGGTCTTGGACAGGTCATTCACGAAAAGCTGTTTGCTGTCGAGATCCCGGATAACGGACAGCCGGTCGTCCGCGAGCCGAGCATTCTCGTCAATTTCCTGCCCGCCACTCCTCCCAAGAGCGCCCCTGGTGTCACCACAAAGGAGGAGCCCGCAGCATGGGTCCATGAAAAGGTGCTCCAGCCCTTTCTCCAGGAGACCCGCGATGAGCGCCTTGCTGAAATCGACCGGATTGCCGAGCATATTGAGCTGTCGTTGACGGAGCTTTTGCAGAAGGTCGATGAAGAGATAGGGCGTGCCTCCGCAGAGATTGAGGAGAAGGTCCCGGGAGCCGAGGGGCGGTATGCTCAGGCAGAGGCGCGTCATGCCGAGCTGATGGCTCGTCGCGAGAAGCGCCGTCAAGAACTGGAACGCCAGCGGTCCCTGAGTCTCCAGGCTGTTGATAGAATTGCGAGTGTTCTCGTGCTTCCACATCCAGAGCGCGAAGCCCCTGATGTGCAGGCCATGCGGCCTAATCTCGAAACGGAAGCGCTAGCCATGCAAACTGTCCTTGAGCATGAAGTTGCGCAGGGCCGGCAGGTTTACGATGTGCACGAGAAAAACCTGGGCTATGATATAACGAGCCTTGATCTGAACTCGGGTGAACTGAGGTTGATCGAAGTGAAGGGCTTGGCAGCCTCAACAGGAACGATACTGCTGACGCCAAATGAACGAAGGGTAGCTGAGGACCGCCGCGATTGTTATTGGCTGTACATCGTGACCGACTGCTCTTCTGAGCCGACGCTTCAGGACCCGATCTGCGATCCGGCCCGCTTCCAATGGAATGAGGTGACCAAAGTGGCGCACTATTATCTTTCAGTGGATGCCCTTACCCAGCCGATGCAGGTGTGTGAGGGTCAAACTCCCTATGGCAAGGGCGAACAATGAGGAAAAAGCGGGTCATCGGTCGGAAGAACATTTTCCTGAGCAGCGTCCAAAAGGAACTGGGGAACGAGCGACGCGCCATCAAGGATTTTATCGAGGGTGACGCATTACTCAGGCGCTATTTCGAAGTGTTTCTCTTTGAGGACCTCTCTGCCAGAGATCGTAAGTCGGACGATGTGTATCTTGAGGAGGTGGAGCAGTGTGATGTGTACGTCGGACTCTTCGCAAACGAATATGGATCAGAGGATGCAAAAGGCTTTTCGCCGACGGAGCGTGAGTTTGACCTTGCGACTGCGAAAGCTAAGCCACGCCTTATTTTCGTTAAAGGAACGGATGATAAGGCGCGACATCCCAAAATGCTCAAACTGATTCGGAAGGCAGGGTCACAGCTTATTCGTCGCCGTTTCACTGGCATACCAGACTTGACCGCAGCGGTTTATGCGGCCCTGGTGGAGCACCTGGAACAATCGGGGGACCTGAGAACACTGCCTTTCGATGCTTCTCCATGTCCCCGGGCATCCATGAGCGACTTGCCGAAGGAAAAGATCAGAGCCTTTTTGGAAGTGGCTAGGCGTGAGCGGAATTATCCACTACCAGTCGAGACAACAAGAGAAAAAGCCCTCGCCCACCTCAACCTGCTTGAGAATGGCCACCCCACTCACGCGGCCATTCTGCTCTTCTGCATGGAGCCGCAGCGGTTTCTCCCGACCTCTGAAGTCAAATGCCTTCACTTTCATGGCACTGAAGTTCGAAAGCCAATTCCCTCTTACCAAATTTTCAAGGGCACGGTATTTGACCTGGTGGACCAGTCTGTAAATTTCGTGCTCTCCAAGATCGACCGGAGGATCGGCACCCGGGCTCAAAGTGTTCAAGCCCCGTCGGAGTACGAGCTTCCGAAGGAAGCCGTAGCCGAGGCCATCGTCAACGCTGTAGCGCACCGAGACTACGCGAGCAACGCCAGCGTACAGGTTATGCTTTTCGCGGACCGGCTGGAAGTGTGGAATCCGGGTGAGTTGCCGCCGTCCCTCACCCCTGAACTTTTGCGGGTCCCCCATGCTTCGATCCCGCGAAATCCGCTGATTGCTGATCCACTTTACCTCGTCCGCTATATCGAGAAGGCGGGGACCGGCACGCTCGACATGATTGCGCGATGCCGGGAGGCCTCTCTTCCGGAACCCGATTTCGAACAACGAGGGGGACAGTGGGTGGTGACCTTGTGGCGTGACTGGCTCACGGCGGAGGCTATAGCAAAGCTCGGTCTGAATGACCGGCAAATGCAGGGCATCCATTTTCTAAAAATCCATGGAAAAATCTCCAACTCAGAATACCAACAAGTGGCGAATTGCATCAAAAAGACAGCCACGCGAGATCTCAACAATATGAAGGGAAAAGGGATCATCGAGCAAATAGGCAACCGTGGCCCAAGCGTCCATTATGTAATCGCGAAGAAAAGGGACAAAAAGGGGACAAAGGAGACATGAATTCCGTCCCCCTGGAAAAGGGACAAAATAGGGACAATTGGGACATCTTCCACCAAACAAAGGGGAGTCTCAACAAGGCTTAAAACACCCTGAGCGTAAGCCTACAAATGGGCCACAGAGGGGCCAAGGGGAGTAGGAATTGGGTCGCGAGCAAAGACCACCAATAATCTCGAAAAGAGACCATGAAGCTGGCCAAGGGAAAACATCGCCTGTGCTTCGCCAAAAGGCTTGCGGACGGAAAAAGTCACCAAAACAAAAAACCACCGTGACAGAGAAGATGGCCCAAACAGGGGCAATAGAGCTATTGAGATGATTCTCTTTGCCATGCAGTCGATAGCGAAAACGGAGGTCGCTAGTAATGGCTTGGGATGACGATTTGTTGCCAGAACAAAGAACGGCTGCGTCACATATGGGTAGTCACGCTAGATTGCTTGCTGGACCGGGCACAGGTAAGACGCTCGCTCTAACAAGGCATATCTGTTTCCTTGTTGCGGTTAGAGACGTGGATGCCAAGAGTATTCAGGCTATCACATTCACGAGAGCTGCTGCTCGTGAACTTAGGCAGCGTGTTGAGCGAGAACTGGGTGAAGAATCGTGTCCTCGGATTTCCACTCTGCACTCTTATGCGCTCCGGCAACTCCTGAGAAACGCTGAACGCGTTACAGAATTGCCGCAACCTATTCGAATTGCAGATGATTGGGAGGAGCGAAACCTTATTCTGGAGGACCTAAAGTCTCTCCTCAATTTGAGATATGTGCGTCAAGCGCGTGAATTGCTGAATGAGCTCTCCGCTGACTGGCAAAGTCTAACCGCCGACGAGGATGATTGGGACAGGCGTTTTCCCAATCCCAGGTTTCTTGGGCTGTGGAGAGAGCATCGGGAAATCTACGGGTACACGCTGAGGGCAGAATTAGTATATCAACTTAAGAGGGCCCTTGAACAACGCGGGGACTTTCAACTAGAAGGCCCAATCGAATACCTTCTTGTAGACGAATACCAAGACCTCAATCGCTGCGACCTCGCCGTTGTAAATCAGATTGTTTCGAGGGACGTAGAACTGTTTGTTGCTGGAGATGACGACCAAAGCATATATGGTTTTCGCAAGGCTCACCCGGAGGGTATACGCAGGTTCCCTCGCGATTATAGAGGTGCGGAAGAGCTTTCACTGGAGATATGCATGCGCTGCGACCTGGGCATTCTTGACCTTGGTCTTTTTGTTGCACAGCAGGACCCTCGAAGAATAGAAAAAGAAATCACACCGGAACCAGGAAGGGGACAGGGTGAGGTTGCTCTTCTGCGATTCCCAAATCAAGACTCGGAGGCCGCAGGCATTGCTGCGCTTTGTAATCATCTCATAGATCACCACGGGCTACCTCCTGATAACATCTTGATTCTTATTAGATCGGATCGCAATGGAGTTTTTTCCGGCCCGATACGGGAAAGCCTCGAGGATGTGGGAATCGCAGTGTCAGCCCGAACAGATATGGCGAGCCCATTAGATAGCGCTGACGGGAGAGCCTTCTTAGCTTTTATGCGACTGGCCGTCAGGCGCGAGGACAATTTGGCTTGGCGCACCCTTTTGCAGGTCTGGTGCGATGGCGTTGGTTCCGGTGCGATTACCACTCTTTACGACCTTGCACGCCAGCGCGGGACAAGCTTTGCCCAAGTTGTGCTCGACGTCCATGAAAACGCCAATATTCTGCCAACCAACCACAGGTTCCGTCTTTCCAACGCCATTAGGCTTGTGCTGAACCGGAGCGAAGAGTTATTCCCAATGAATGCATCTAGGGGGCACGAGACGCACCATGAACTGATGGATGCAGTCACGACAGCAGCTGAATCCTTGTTCGAAGATGAGGATCTTCGTGAATCTGTCCTGGCGGAATTTGACCGCGCAGCGGAAGCGGTAGAGGCCAGGTCCATCGAAGAACTTCTTCGAGCCACAGAGGTGGCGGGTAATGATATTGAACAGGAAATCGATTCTGGCGTAGTCAATATACTCACGATGCACAGGGCTAAGGGGCTGACCGCTGAGGCTGTTATTATCGCTGCAGCGGAGGATCAATATATTCCCGGTCGCGCCAAAGGAGAAGCGGTCGATGATGAGCGGCGGCTACTTTACGTTTCGTTGACTCGTGCTAAGCATCACCTCTTTGTGACTTATTGCGATAGGAGAACCGGACCCCAGCGCCATACTGGTCGGGATAGAGGGAGAACAGCTAGGTCACTCAGTCGATTCTTGGTAGACTGCCCTCACGCTCCCGTAGCTGGAAGAGCTTTTATTGTTCGTTTGGCAAGGGAAGATTAATGATACCCAAGGAATGCAAACGCCTTGCCGAAGTTGACTTTCCTATTGCAGTGGTGTCGAAACACTCGGCAAGGGAAAAGTCCATTCGGCATGGGCATCCGTCCACGCTGCATCTTTGGTGGGCGAGACGGCCTTTAGCAGCTTGTCGAGCCATGCTGCTTGCCCTCCTGCTGCCCGACCCGTGCGATCCCCTCTGCCCAAAAGAATTCAAGGAGAAGGCAAAGGAGCTACTGCC
>JAGUZM010000511.1 GCA_020060805.1 Deltaproteobacteria bacterium
GGCAAGGGCCCTGTCTTTGTAGCGCTCCTTTACGGGGAAAAAGACGTCCATGTGGACGCTCGGCGGCCGTTCCTCATCCTGGAGGACCTGCCAGATTTCCTCTGCCGTGAAAGAGAGAATCGGCGCCATGAGCCTCACGAGCACTTCCAGGATTTCGTGCAGAGCCGTCTGGGCGGACCTTCTCAGGAGGGATTTGGGAGGGGAGACGTAGAGCCTGTCCTTGATGATATCCAGGTAAAAAGCGGAAAGGTCAAGGACGCAGAAATTGTGGAGGCTGTGAAATACGGGATGAAACTCAAAACTGTCATAGGCCTTCAACACCCTTTCGCTCAGCTCCTGAAGGCGGTGCAAGGACCACCGGTCGAGTTCGAGCATGTCCTCGTAGGCGATACGGTCCGTGGCGGGGTTGAAATCGTAAAGGTTTCCGATGATGAACCGGCAGGTGTTCCGAATCCGCCGGTACGCCTCAACGAGGCGGTCCAGGATTTCCTTGGACAGGCGAATGTTGTCCCTGTAGTCTTCTCCGGCCACCCAGAGCCGGATGATCTCAGCCCCGTAGTTTTTGATCAGGTCCTCGGGGGCGATGACATTGCCAGCGGATTTGTGCATCGCCTTGCCTGATCCGTCCACCACAAACCCATGGGTCAGAACGTTTCGGTACGGCGCGTAGCCCCGGGTGCCGACGGAGCAGAGAAGAGAGCTGTGGAACCAGCCCCGGTGCTGGTCACTGCCTTCCAGGTAGAGATCCGCAGGGCTGCCGAGACCGGGCCTCGCTTCCATGACCGCGGCGTAGCTCACGCCCGAGTCAAACCAGACATCCAGGATATCCGTCTCCTTCTTGATCTTCGCCCCCCCGCATTCCGGGCACTTTGTCCCGGCGGGAACGAGCCTTTCCTCCGTCTCCTGGAACCAGATGTCGGCGCCATGCTTTTCCACCAGAGACGCGACGTGGTCCAGGATCTCCTCAGAAAACACGATATGGCCGCATCCGGCGCACGTGAAAAGGGTGATGGGCACTCCCCAGGCCCTCTGCCGCGAGATGCACCAGTCGGGCCGGTTCTCGATCAGGCCGTAGATTCGATCTTGGCCCCAGGACGGGATCCACGAGACTTGCTCCCGGATCGCCTTCAAGGCCTTTTTTCTGAGGCTATTCTCTTGCATGGAGATGAACCACTGCTCTGTGGAACGAAAGATGACAGGGTTTTTGCACCGCCAGCAGTGAGGATAATCATGGGAAATGGTCTCCTGTTTCAGGAGGGCTCCCGTTTCCTGCAGCTTCTGGTTTACCTTGGAATTGGCATCAAACACGTTCATGCCTGCAAAATAGCCCACGTCCCGGGTAAAGACCCCTCTGTCATCCACCGGAGAGTAGACGTCGAGGCGGTACTGCAGCCCGGTTTCATAGTCTTCCCTGCCGTGGCCCGGAGCGGTGTGCACGCATCCCGTGCCCGCATCCAGGGTGACGTACGGGGCCAGGACGATGAGAGAGGGCCTGTCGTAAAGGGGGTGTTTTGCGTTCAGCCTTTCAAGCTCAGGCCCCTTGAACTCGCCGATGATCTCATAGGACTTGATGCCGAAAGTGTCCATGCAGATATCCGCCAGCCCCTTGGCCAGGATCAGCACGTCTTCGCCCGTGTCCACGGCCACGTATTCGAGCTCGGGGTGGAGGGCGATGGCAAGGTTCGCCGGGATGGTCCAGGGGGTGGTGGTCCAGATCGCCATGAAAACCTTTTTCCCCTCGAGGCTCGGCCTGAGCCCGCTCAGGTCGGAAACCATCGGGAATTTGACATAAATGGAGGGCGACGTGTGGGCTTCATACTCCACCTCAGCCTCGGCAAGCGCGGTGCGGCAGGAGGTGCACCAGTATATGGGTTTCTTGCTCCGGTAGACGCTCCCCCCCAGGGCAAACCTTCCGAACTCTCGGACGATGGTCGCCTCATAAGCGTAGTTCATGGTCAAGTAGGGATCTTCCCAGTCCCCGAGAACACCGAGGCGCTTGAACTCGTTTCTCTGGATGTCGATATACTTGTCGGCGTACTTCCGGCAGTAGCTCCTGACCTCGGCCTGCGACATCTGAGCTTTTTCCGGGCCCAGTTCTGTGTCCACCCTGTGCTCGATGGGAAGTCCGTGACAGTCCCAGCCCGGAACATAGGGCGCGTCAAACCCGGCCATTTGGCGCGATTTGACGATGATGTCCTTGAGGATCTTGTTAAAGGCTGTCCCCATATGGATGTGACCGTTGGCGTAGGGCGGACCGTCATGCAGGTTGTACCGCTTGCGGTCCTTGGAGGATTTCCGGATTTGATGGTACAGTTTTTCCCTTTCCCAGCGCGCAATCGTCTCCGGTTCTCTTTTCACGAGATTGGCTTTCATCGGGAATTCGGTTTTGGGAAGATTGAGTGTGTCCTTGTAGTCCATGGTGGACGCCTCCACAAATTCGTAAATCTGTTTAAATAGCAAACCCGGCTTTTCAAGTCAAACGGATTCCCCCGTGATCAAACCCCCTTTTGCGTCCTCACGCCCAAGGTTGCGATCATTTTTTCCGCCCATTCGATCACGAACATTTTCTGGCTTCTGGTGCACGGGGCCTGGCATTCGCAACCCATTCCCCTGAGGGTTCGAAGGAAGAATTCCATCCTGAAGGATTTCACGATCCTTTCGCTCCCTGGTTCCTCTCCAGCCTCCTGCCTGCCAGGAAAGCATCGGCCACCGAGTAGACCCAGATGAGGGAAAAAATCGCGAGGAGGACCCAGATCGACCCGAGGTGCTCCCCTTTGAGGCTTTCCATCAGGAGCGCGGGATCGCTGGTTGAGGACTGGCGGAGCAGGGACTTGACCACGAAAGCGAGCTTGATGCTTCCCGCGACAAAGAGGAGGAACACAGCTCCAAGGATGAGAACCCCCTTCCGGATCTCGTGGTTCAGGATCTGTCCCAAGCCGGGAATCACAAACGCGGAGCACAGGGGTGCGAGGATGTATTTTTTCATCGCCTTTCTCCTGACCTCACGGAGGTCCCAAGAGAGTTGTTGCTTTCCTCTGTCGCAATTGCTATGGGTAATGGGCTCATTGCGGGGGCGATCAAGGGATTGAGACGACTATATTCGAAGGCTGATGCAGTGTCAACGAAAGGTCCGGGCGGATGAAAGACATTCTGAGAAGGGTTTACGTCAACATCCCCTTTACGATGCTTTACGAGTCCTACCTCCATCGATTCATCGGCATGAGGATCAACCCGGAAATCGGGTTTGATGCCTCCGCCCTCGACCATTACACGCTGCAGCAGTCACGTTCGGTGGCCTCTTCCCTCCATGCCGAGGGCCTGAGCATCAACCTCCATGCCCCGTTCATGGATCTTTCCCCGGGTTCCGTGGATCCATCAATCAGGGCCTTGACCCGGGAGCGTTTCGCTCGAATGGTCGAACTGGCCGGCCTGTACAGGGCAAAAAGGGTGGTTTTTCACGCAGGCTATGACCCAAGA
>JAGUZM010000478.1 GCA_020060805.1 Deltaproteobacteria bacterium
AATCGGCTACTTGATCGAACTTACACCCATCGCCCAACCACCTGTTTCTTAGGAGGCGCCCGAAATCCCGAGGAGTGAGACGTACATGAAAGTACGTCGAAATGACGAGGGACGAGGGCAACGCAGTAGATGAGCGTTTTTCAGCAACCTGCTAATGGCGCGCGGTCATTGAGCCGTGCCCGCCTTTCTTTTCCTTGAGTTGAGGCCTTCCGGATTCCTCCCTCGCCGGAGGCGCGACAGGGGTCTCTGTGACTGGAAGCAACCATATGATCTCGCTCAGCGAATCCTTGAGGATTTGCTCGGCCCTTTCTTTATCCGGGGCTTCGATCTCCCTTACGTTACAGTAAACCCTGAAATACATGCGTTATCCTCCCCTAATTCCTTACGGCATGTCCGGCAATCATCATTCGCTCCAAGCTGCCCATAGATCTTGCGCCTTACAGTAACCGATGATGGATCTCTTCGGATATCCCTTTCAGCAGCTTTGTCAGCTCCGGGATGGATGAGTCGGGCACCTGGCGGGTGAGGCCAACAGCCCAGACAGCGGCTTGCAGATCCCTGCTGTTTGCCTTTACGGGTATGGCAAAGGCGACCATTCCCTCAATGTACTCTTCCCTGTCAAACGCGATCCCTTGTTCGCGAACTTGAAGAATCTCCGCTCTGTAGACCTGTTTGTCGGTGATGGAGTTGGCCGTGTATCTCCTGAGCTCGGTCCGAGCGAGGATTTCTTCGATTTCTTCATCAGAGAGCTGGGAGAGCATGGCCTTGATGCCGGCGCCAGCCAGGGTCGGCATCCGCATACCGATTTCCGATGACAACTTGATCCCGTAGGCGGAATCGACTTTATCGATGAGTATGGCGCGGCGGTCGGAGCGGAGCCCCAGGAAGGCCGAAAGCTTGGTTTTTTCGTTGATCATCTCCAGGTAAGGATGCGCGGTCTGTATGAGCTTGGAGCGCTTACCCGCCATGTTTCCCAGGATATAGAAGCGCGTGCCGAACACGAATTTTCGGTCAGGTTGACTTTCCAGGACGTTGAGGTCCATGAGGGTGCGTACGATGTGAAACACCGTGCTCTTGTTCAGGGAAAGCTTCCCGGATATGTCGCTGATGCCCATGGGTTCTTTTGATTCGGCGAGCAACTCGAGGATAGCAAAACACTTGTCAATGGCCGGCACTCTTTTGAATGCTTGGGACATGATTGTACTCCCTGATTCGTTCTACATGGGAAACATGTGTTCTTTATATTAAACAAGAAACAAGAATGTCAAGAAAAAAATCGTTTCATAATCGGCTTGAAAGGGTCAGGATACTTCTTGCCGCCGCGGAAGGCGTGAAGGGGGAGGCAACGATGAGTGAAACCGCCAGTCGAGAATAGTGAGAATTTGGGAGTAAGCCGGCCAGGCACCGGGTGAAGTTCTGGATTTGGGGCTAAGAAATGCTTGAAAAGGACGCCAAGGGCAGCGGAAACATCTGGAGAGTCTGCCCCTTGCGCATCCAAGAAGGCAGGAGTGACCGAAATGATGAAAAGGCCTATCTGGGGTTTCTACCCTTTTTCTTTGCCCTTCCTGACGATCGTTCTTTTTTCCTCTGGAATGGGGGGCGGAACAGGCTCGCCGGAAATCTCCTTCACCGCACCGAAGCGGGGGGGACAAACTTCAAAGCAAGTTCGGCATTTTATGCATTTGTCCTGGTCAATGACGTGGATCCGGTTCTTGCCGCCGTCAATCGCCTCTACAGGGCATCTCTTGAAGCAGATCATGCAGGCCTGACATTTATCCGGATCGATATAGTAAGAGGGTATTTCGCGGAACAGACTGTCGATTTCTTCCGTCGTGAAAAGGTTCTCGTATTCCTCTGGGTTGCTTAGACGGGACGCCAGTTTATCCTTTTTGACCATTTTGATGAAGGGGACCAGTTTTGTGATTTCTTCGAGTTTGGACTTCAGCTGGGTTTGCTCTATCCCCTCGCCTTTACCTTTGCCGAGAGGCCCGAGCTTGTTCACCTTTTTCCCGAACTCATTGACAACTTCGGTAAACAGGATGCCTTCACCGGCAGTCATGAATTCGATGCTCAACCTCTCCGGGTTGAGCCCTATGTGTTCCAAGATTTTCCTGCACAGGAGCACCATGTTCAGGGCATGGAAATTCCCATGGGTCACGTAGTTGCACTCGTTCAGGCGGCACCCGCCGATGAACACCCCATCCATGCCGTTGGAGAAGGCTCTGAGCACGAATCCCAGGTCGACTCTACCGGAACACATGACGCGAATAAGCTTGATCTCAGGCGTGTATTGAAGTCTGGAAACTCCAGCCAGGTCCGCAGCGCCGTATGCTCACCAATGGCATACAAAACCCAGTATTTTTGGCTTAAACTTAGCTCCTGTACCCATTCGTCCTCACCTCATTCGCAGTAACGAGCGCACCCTTCTCCATGATTGGATCACCAGCAACCTGCTAGACATCTCCCACTGCGGCATCCATCCGCTGTACGATCTGTTCCTCCGGAGCCGCCGCGTCGATCTGGCTCAGGATCTCATCATCGGTATAGTGCTTCAGCTGTATGGCGGCGGAAGGGCACTTGGCGTTGCAAACACCATCCCCTTTACAGAGAACAGGATTCACCACAGCCTTCCTGCCCTGCCGGGTCTCACGAAACTCTATGGCGCCGTACGTGCAGGCCGCGATACATTCTCCGCACCCGATACACTTGCTTTCATTCACCTCACAAACAGAACCTGAGGCTGTGACGATGTCATGAGAGAGAAGGGTTAGAACGCGGCCTGCAGCGCCGTACGCCTGGTTGATCGCTTCCGGTATATGCTTGGGATAGTGGGCCGTTCCGCACAGGAAAACGCCGTCGGCAGCAAACTCCACGGGTCTTAGTTTGACGTGGGCTTCTTTGAAAAAATCATCCGGCCCCAGAGAGACCTTGAACAATCGAGATATTTCCTTGTTGCCGGCCGGGGGAATAACCGCGGCAGCCAGGGATAGGAGATCAGCATCTATGGCAAGCTTCTTCCCTAAAATATCATCCGTCACGGTAACCCTTAGGAACTGCCGTCCATCCTCCTCGACCGCTTCCACCAGGGGTTTGTCCTGCGGTTCATAGCGGATGAACTTGACGTCTTTTTCCGACGCTTCCCGGTAAAAATCCTCTTTGAACCCGTATGTTCTCATGTCCCTGAAGAGGATGTACACATCCATCTTGGGATTCAACTCTTTCAGTTTCAAAGCGTTCTTGATGGACTGGCTGCAACATATCCGGGCGCAGTAATTCCTCTCTTCATTCCTGCAGCCGACGCATTGGATCATCACGAGACTTCCTGCGTTGAGGACCCTTTCATCTCCCCGGGATATCCGCCCCTCCAACTCCAGGTTGGTCATCACCCTGTCGTTTTCTCCATAGAGGTATTCAGCGGGTTTATACTCATCAGCCCCTATGGCGATGACGGCGGCACCATGTTTTATCTCCGTCATGCCTCTGTCTGACTTCACCTTGGTTAGGAAATTGCCCACATAACCCGTAGCCTCTGTGATGGTCGCATCCGTGAGGACGTGCACGGAGGGGTGCTTATAAACCTTGCGCACCAGGTCACGCAAATAGGCCTGAATATCCAGCCCTTCCAGGGTATAGTGGAGTTTTCTTGCCGTTCCCCCAAGGTCTTTGTCTTTTTCCACCAGGTAGACCTCATGCCCCTGCTCGGCTATGGAGAGGGCGGAAGTCATGCCGGCGATGCCTCCGCCGACCACCAACGCCGCCTTGTTGACAGGCAGGTCAAATTCCTGCAACGGCTTCAGGTGGCAGGCCCGCGCTACCGACATCCGGATGATGTCCTTGGCCTTTTCGGTGGCCTCTTCTTTTTCTTTGGAATGGACCCAGGAGCAGTGTTCTCGGATATTCGCCATGTCGAAGTAATACTGGTTGATTCCTGCTTCCCGGAGGGTGTCTCTGAACAGCGGTTCAAGGGTCCTGGGGCTGCAGGCAGCCACGATGACGCGATTCAGCCCCTTCTCCTTCGTGATGTCTGTTATTTCTTTGGCACAGTTGGTCGCACATGAAAACAGCTGTTCCTGAGCGTAGACGACATTGGGTAAGGTCAAGGCATACTCGACTGTGGAAGGAACGCCCACCACCCTGCCGATGTTGGCCCCGCAATGACACACGAAGACGCCAATCCTCGGCTCCTCCTGGGAGACATCCCTTTCCGGCGGGTATTCCCTTTCTCTGGCCAGCTTCCCTCGCCTCCGGTCAAGGAGTTCACCGCACTGTGAGCCGGCGCCGCTGGCGCTGAAAACCGACTCGGGAATATCCGTAGGGCCCTGGAAGCCGCCGCTGACGAAAATTCCGGGCCGAGAGGTTTCCATGGGATTCACAGGATTGACTTTACAGAACCCGTGGTTGTTGAGCTCAATGCCGAACTTATCCGCCAGGTCTTCATGTTCAGCAGGAGGATTCAGCCCGACGGATAACACCACCAGGTCGAATTCTTCCTCTTTTACGCCCTCGTCAGGGGTGGAGTACCGTATGGTTACATTCTTGGTTTCCGGGTTCTCTTTGACTATGGATGTGTAGCTTCTGATAAAGCGAACACCGGCAAGGCTCTCCGTCCTTTCGTAGAAACGCTCGAAATC
>JAGUZM010000375.1 GCA_020060805.1 Deltaproteobacteria bacterium
GCGAAACACCGGTCCCAGCAAGCGGCCTGAAGATGAGATTCGGGGGGAAGGATTGAGACCCCAAAACCAAAAGGAGGAATGAGATGAGAGAGAGAATAGAACAAGCTTTGAAAGAGATCCGGCCGTCTCTCCAGGCTGATGGAGGAGACGTGGAGCTGGTGGATGTGGTGGATGGCGTGGTCAGGGTCAGGTTGACCGGCGCCTGCGGGGGTTGCCCCATGTCTCAGATGACCTTGAAGCAGGGCATTGAACGATACATCAAGAAGGCCATCCCTCAGATTTCGAGCGTACAGGCCGTCTGAACGGGTCGATGGATTGCCCGAGGAAGGAGGAATGGTGATGCCCGTGAAGGTAAGGATTCCGTCTCCCCTGAGAGGGTTGACCCAGGGGCAGGGGACGGTGGAAGCTCAAGGGAATACGATCTCAGAGGTGCTCCTGAACCTGGATGCCAAATTCCCCGGGATCCGGGAGAAGCTTTACGATAAAGCGACGCTTCGACCGATATTCGGGATTTTTCTGAACAGCGAAGATATCAGGGCGCTGAACAAGGATGAAGGCAGGTATGAACTGAAAGTCGATGAACCCGTGAGAGACGGGGATGAATTGTCCATCGTTCCTCCGATCGCAGGCGGGATGGAAGGCGGCAGACGTGGTGTCCGTTTTCTCTCTTTCCGATAAACAGATCGAGCGCTATGCCAGGCACATCATCCTTCCCGATGTCGGCGCAGAGGGACAGGAGAGGCTTCTATCCTCTCGGATCCTTTTGATAGGTGTGGGTGGACTGGGTTCCCCGGCCGCTCTTTACCTGGCCGCAGCCGGGGTCGGGACCCTGGGGCTGGTGGATTTTGATACTGTCGAACTCAGCAACCTTCAGCGGCAGGTCATCCATACCACGAATGATCTGGGGAAGAGCAAGGTACGGTCTGCGGGAGAAACCATCAAGGCCATCAACCCGGATGTCCAGGTCAACGAGCACGAAGAGCGGTTGAGTCCTGAAAATGTCCTGGAGATCCTGTCGAATTATGATCTGGTGGTGGACGGCACCGACAATTTCCCCACCCGCTTCCTCTTGAACGATGCCTGCTTGCGGGCGAGAAAGCCTTTCGTTTACGGAGCGGTTTTCCGCTTCCAGGGGCAGGTGAGCGTTTTTGCCGCCGAGGAGGGTCCCTGTTACAGATGCCTGGTGCCTGCGATGCCTCCCCCCGGCTCTGTCCCGAGATGTCAGGAGGCCGGGGTCATGGGTGTTTTGCCCGGCATTGTGGGATCTGTTCAGGCTGCTGAGGCGATCAAGCTTCTCCTGGGTATCGGGAAGCCTCTCATCGGACGGTTGCTGCTTTTTGATGCCCTGGAGATGGAAATGGAGGAGATGAAGCTTCGCAGGAATCCTGCGTGCCCTGCCTGCAGCGGGAATCCCGACATGCTGCAAATGACAGACTATCAAAGCCCAACGTCGTGCCGAATGTGACGGCGTTGAATCTTGCCGTGGGTGTAGCGGAAAGGGTTCGTCATGTTATCCGGAGGCGGCAATTCCCTATGGTCCCTGGGTGGGCAAACTCTGAACGAGCTGATCGGCCACGCCACCGCGAGTTACCCCAATGAAGCGTGCGGTATTTTGCTCGCTGATCCTCAAAACCCGAAGCACATCCTGGAAATCTATCCGACAAAAAACGTGACAACGGAAAACCCGAGGAACCGGTACGTTGTCGACCCGCTTGAGTTCTTGGATGCCGACCGCCAGGCTGAGGAACAGGGGCTCGAGATCTGCGGCTTCTACCACTCCCATCCGAATTATCCGCCCACCCCGTCCGAATATGATCGGAAACTGGCTCAGGAAGGGTACCTCTACCTTATCCTGTCCATCAGGGATGGCGCCTTCGACCAGGCCCGGGCCTGGATGTATCGCCCGGAGGAAAAGCATTTTGAGGAAGTCGGGCTTGAGCCCTCCTCTAGTGTTTCTGGTCCTGAGGCGTGAAGCAGCAGTAGCCGATCTTGTCGGCCTCTCTTTTGGCCTCCTGCCACTCCTGATCGGTCAGGACCTGGAGCGCGATCTGGTAGAGGATGTTGTCCTCCTTGAAGATGTGGCTTTCGAGCTCCCGGGTCAAATACTCTCCCAGCTCGAGCACCTTCTCTTTGAATTCCCGGAAGTCCTGATCTTCGGGGTTTTGAGCGAGCTGATAGAGAGCCCTTTTTCTGTTCCTGAACTCTTCGTGGTCCATCTTCATGATTCGGGCTGGTTCTCCGATATCGTGCCTCTCCAGCTTGGGAAACAGGGCTTCCTCCTCTCTCTGATGATGGCTCTCCGCTTCGACCAGATGGTGGGATATCTCTTTGAGCTTCTCGATGTCTTCTCCCATGGCTTCAAAGCTTGAGGCCTTCTTCAATCGCTCCAGGAGGGAGACCAGGTCGTTGAGGCTCTGGAGAATGATCTTGTGCTCTTCCATGAACGTGTTCACGGGGTGGGGGGCCGTGACCTCTATCCTCTTGGCGACGAGGCTGTCGCGAAGGACTTCGAGGTGAATGTCACACAGGCTTTTTCTCACCTCTTCGTGCGAGACGCCTTCCCTTATGAGCTGCTGCTCCATGATTCCCAGGGTCTTGGCGTCAACCGCCTGAAGGAGGTTCTTGGCTCTCTTCTTTGTTTCTTCAGAGAGATTACCCTCCTTCAACTCCCTCAGGATCCCTTTGAATTGATCGATCCTCACCTCCTGGGGCGCGTTCCGCTTTATCACGAGGATCCACTCGCCGGGCCCCTCTTTTTCGTAGGAGATGTCGAACTCATTCCGGGCATTCAACATGTAAACCAGAGGAAGAGGGTTGAACTCCAGGATCAACCTGAGGCTCTCTCCCCCTTTGAGTCCCTCAATGCCCGGGAAGATCAGCGCCTCTCTTTCATGGTGCGGCAGTCCCCTCGGGTCAATGGTCCTGACGTTCTGCATCTTAGGTCCTCCTCTCTTCTATGGTTATCCACTCATCGATCTTATCCCTGTCCAAAAGCATGCCCCTTACCTTCCCCATCCAGAGATCATGAAACTCCCTCTTTTCGTCGTCTTTCGCAGCCTCCCAGATCACCTTCTCCAAGAGGGTTCCGATCCTTCTCGCTTTTTCTTCCGGAAAGGGGATCCTGTTCGGATAGAATTTTACGAGCACAGACCTGCCGGTCCCCAGCCGGAAGAACTCGAAACAGAGGGCATGCGGGTCCGGCTTTTCCGGATGGAAGGTGAGCAGGTCCTTCCGCCGGAACCTGTGCCCCAGCCCGCGAAAGCCGGTGGCTGGAGCCGCACCGGTGATGAGGCTGAACACCTGGCTGATGACCCCGTAGACGCCCTCATCCGGCTCGCCGTAGACCTTGACGGATATCTCACCACGGGAGGGAATCTCGTCCTGATAGAGGCTTTTCAAGGCCTCCAGGCAACAGAGGTAAGCGCCGGCAGTGGTCGGGCAAGCGTGGCCGGCCATCTTCACGACGTCCTGGAAGGTGAACTCCATGACGGATCCCTCCCCCTGGAAGACGCCCAGGGTTTGGGCAAAGGGCTCCCTGAGCCTGACAGGTTCGACCTCGTCCAGGAAGTCCCTGAAAAGATGCCCGCGATCCGGAGCCTTCATGCGACTTACCTCTCAGCCTTATACCCATTCCTCTTTCAGGATTTCTCCCTGGAGACCCACCACCAGGTACTTGATGGGGACCTTCCTCTTGGCATCCCGGGCGGCTTGCTGGGCCAGGCTGAGGAGCCCCATGCAACAGGGGACCTGCATGATGAGAATGGTCAGCGTGTTCACCTTGGCATCATCGAACCAGGATTTGATTTTTTTCACATAAACATCCTGCCCCTCGTCCAGCTTCGGGCAGGCGATGGCCAGGGATTTACCCTTCAGGAACTGGCGGTGGTAGTCCCCCAGGGCATAAGCCACGCAGTCCGCGGTGAGGAGCACGTCGGCACCCTGGTAGTAGGGAGCAATCGGCGAGATGAGGTGCAGTTGGATCGGCCACTGCCGCAACTGCGACTCTATCTTTCCTGCAGTTTCGATGGCTTCAGTAGCCTTCTTGGGCGAGAAGTCCATCATCTGAGAACCCGGACATCCCTGAAATCTTTCCATGACACAACCCCCTTTATTTTTTGAATCTGTTTTCAAGGTTACTCACAAAGGCCTCGAACCTGGCGGGCGAATAACCGATCTTCTCATCCGTCTCCCGGAACCTGGAGTAGATCTCCCCGATCTGGGTGATGGAAAGGCTCCTGTCCATCCAAGGATACAGGATCTCGTCCTCCTTTCTGATATGCTCGAAAAGGAGTCCCCGATAAGCGTTGAGGTGATCACACAGGGCCGCCCTGTCCTTTTTTTCAACAGCTTCGGCCACGGCTTTGGCGTGAGAGCGACCCTGGGTATGGTCTTCATACATCACCTTGAGAATGTCGAGGTTTTGGTCGAAATACTTGAAAAGGATTTCTTCCTCCTTGGCGTGATGGTACCTGTCCGCGTAGGATCGTATGAAATCGACGCCCTGCAAAACGAGTTGCCGGTCTTCTTCCGACTCCAGGTCAATGTGCTCAATCACTTCCGGGATCAATGCCAGCCACCTCTTGATCAACCGATGCTCTTCCACCAGTGCTTTCATCGGCGGCGAGTACCTTATTTGCTTCGGCCGGGTCTCCTTTTTCTTTTTGAGGGGCGGGATCGTGATGACCTTGCCGGGA
>JAGUZM010000104.1 GCA_020060805.1 Deltaproteobacteria bacterium
CCATCCATGACGGTATTCTCCTCGACGTGGACGACGAGGTGCTCGAAGAGGGCTGGGGCTCTCCCATGATGTACCGGATGCTGGAAAACCCGCGGAGCATGGTTACTTTCCCCGACCCCATCTACTAGCCGGCTGCTGAAAAACACCCATCTACTGCGTTGCCCTCATCCCCCGTCGTTGCGGCGTACTTATATGTACGCCTCACTCCTGGGGATTTCGGGCGCCTTGTATCTGGCCGTTTTTGAGCAGCCTAGCCGCCTCGATGATTTAACCCTTATGGGAGGTGTCGTTGCAGGAGGGGAGGATCGCTTCGCTTGAGGAGCGGCGCTATCGCGCCTTGAGGAGCACTTCGTTTGAGGAGCGCTCGGGTTCCCCTCGCTCGAGGCAAAAGCAAAAATATAAAGTGATCCTGATTAACCGCCGACTGCCATGCCTCGGTTCGTCGATTTTGTCATCTCTCTTATTTCTTTAATCCTCAAGGCCGTCAGGCCGCTCCTCGAGCACCAGGGAACCTGGTGCGCTCCTCAAGTCCCTGCGAATTGGCTTTACATCCTGGGCCTCTTCATGTTTAATATTTTTTTGAGTTTTAGGGTTCAAACCACAGTCTTCGACGCCCCCTGACCGGTTTTTGACCTCCCTGTCAGGAGAGGAGTAAAGCCGTTCTCCCCAGAGGATCAAGGTGATCATTCCTTCATTCGGAAATCTCCGCATTCGCACAAAACTTGTGAGCGTGACCCTTTTCTTGGTCTTGGTTCCCCTCGTCGCCGTGGCCTACCTCTCCCTCGACCGCTTCGGAAAAGCTCTCAGGAACGCCTCCGAGGAGGATCTGGAGCACCTGGTCACGAATATCCATACGACGTGCAAGGTGCAGCAGGAAATGCTTCAGAGCAAGGTGGGGTCTGACCTGAACGTGGCGAGAGAACTGCTCTTCCGGCGGGGGCAGGAGATCACGATTGACTATGGAAAAGAGGTGCCTTTTGAAGCGGTCAACCAATTCACCAATAAGGTTATCCATGTCACCGTGCCCCAGTGGAGAATCGGAGAAGAGATCCTGACGAAGGAGAACCGTTTCGTTGATGAAGTTCAAAGGCTTGTGGGCGGAACGTGCACGGTCTTTCAAAGGATCGAAGGGGATCGCCTCCTGCGCATCGCCACCAATGTGATCGGGAAGGATGGGAAAAGGGGTATCGGAACCTTTCTTCCGCCGGGCACCCCTGTTTCAACAGCGCTTCTTGCGGGCAAATTCTATCAGGGACGAGCCTTTGTCGTGGACGACTGGTACATCACGGCCTACGAACCGCTCATCGGGAAGGATGGAACCGTCATCGGCGCGCTGTATGTGGGTGTCAAAGAGCAAAGTGCTCACTCTGTCGAGGAGGAGGTCAGAAGCATCAGGGTGGGCGAAACAGGCTATGTCTACATCATGGACAGCAAGGGCAACCTCAGGATTCATCCTGCAAGAGAAGGTGGAAACATCCTCGACTCCAAAGACTCTTCGGGGTTCAAGTACATCCGCGCCATGATTGAGGATGTCCTGTCCCAAAAGGAAAAGTATGTAGGGACGATTCGCTACCCCTGGGTCAATCCCGAGCTGGGAGAAAAAAAGCCGAGACAGAAAATCCTCAAGTATATTTACTTCGAGCCATGGGATTGGATCATTGCGGCAGGGACCTACGAGGAGGAGATCTACCGTTCCCTCTACGTGACGCAGCGCTTTCTTACAGTCATGGTTCTCGTGGCGCTGGGTTTGTCCATTTTCCTCACCTTCACCCTTTCCAAGGTCCTGACCAGACCCATCCGGGAGCTCACCGAAGTCACCACCAGGATGGTTGGGGGAGACCTTTCTCAACGGGTGAAGGTCCATGGGGCTGACGAAATCGGCCTGCTCGGGACTTCCTTCAACCGGATGATCAGCCAGATTCAGAACTACACTTCGAACCTCGAAAAGATGGTTGAGGCAAGGACCCAGGAGCTCAAAGAATCACGAGAGAAATACCGGGACATCTCCCGGTTCTTGAACAGCATCCTGGACAGCGCCACGGAATATGCCATCATCGCGTTGGACTTCTACGGAAAAATCATCGAGTTCAACAAGGGCGGGGAGAAACTCTTCGGCTACAGGAAAGAAGAAGTCCTTGGCAGGGAAAACATCGGGATCACGATCCTTCCGGAAGATCGGAACAACGGGATCCAGGAGGTCATGTCCAAGCGGACGAGAACGGAAGGGGTGTGCGAGCTGGAGATGACCCGGGTGAGAAAGAACGGTGAACGATTTCCAGCCTTCACCACCGTGACAGCGATCAAGGACCCTTCGGGACGCACGACAGGTTTTGTTGAAATCATCCGGGATATCACGGTGAGGAAAAGCCTTGAAAGACAGCTCCTGGAGACCAAGGAATTTCTCGAAAACATCATGGAGAGTTCCGTGGACGGCATCCTGACCACGGACCTGAAGGGGAAGCTGACCTACGTCAACCGCGCCATGGAGGAGATGCTTCAGTACCATAGAGAAGAGGTGATCGGGACCCATATCTCTCGCTTTTACGTGAGGGGTATCCTGCAGGCAAGAGAAGTGATGGCATTCCTGAAGGAAGCGGAGAGGACGGAGAACTACGAGATGCAGGTCAGGAGAAGGGACGGCAAAGACCTTGCCATCTTGACCTCCCTTTTCCTGCTGAAAAACGTCGAGGGCCAGCTCATCGGAACAGCGGGCATCTTCAAGGACATCACAACGCAGAAGCTTCTTGAAGCGGAACTCAAAGCGGCTCAGGCCCGTCTCGTGGAAGCATCCAAGATGAGGGCCCTGGGTGAGCTGGTGGCCGGCGTGGCCCATGAGCTCAACAACCCCCTCATGGCTTCGCAGACGATCCTCCATGTTTTGATGAAAAAACTTCCCTCCGATTGGTCGGAGCGGGAACGATTGGATCTCATTCGCAAATGCAACGATCGGATTGCAAGGATCGTCGATCACCTCAGGGACTTTTCGAGGCAAAAGGCGCCCGAATTCCAGGAGATCGACGTCAATCAGCCGGTGGAGAATGCCCTGTTGATCACGGGCCAGCAACTGCTCGACCACGGCATATCGATTGTGCGAAAACTCTCCGCAGACCTTCCGAAAATCCTCGGTGACCCGAATCAGCTTGAGCAGGTGTTTCTGAATTTGATTTCCAACGCCCGGGATGCGATGGAAAATGCAACCGGGGCCAGGAAGGAGTTGATGATCGCCTCCCGCCTCGCTCAGGATGGGGGACCTCCCACGGTCATCGTCACCGTGAAAGACACCGGGGTAGGAATCCCTCCGGAAATTCTTGACAAAGTCCTCGAACCCTTCTTTAGTACAAAGCCAGTGGGGAAAGGCACGGGTCTTGGCCTGTCTCTCTGCTTCAGCATCATCGAGGCGCACCGGGGAAGGCTCGAGATCAGCAGCCGACCGGGGGAGGGAACGGAGGTCCGGATTATTCTTCCAGTTCAGGAATCTCGAAAGGAGTCAGGGAATGGCGAAACGCATCCTGGTGGTCGATGATGATGAAATGGTTCTCATGGCCCTCGATGAACTGCTGAAGCCCGAGGGATATGAGGTGCAGACGGTCTCCGCCGGGAGTGAGGCTCTGCAGAAGCTGGACCAGGGCGGATATGACCTTCTCATGCTGGATGTGATCATGCCCGAAATGGATGGGTATGAGTTGTGTAAACGGATCAGGGAAAAGGAGAAATACAAGGAGACGCCGGTGATTTTCTTGACGGCGAAGAGCCGCGATGAAGACAGGGCCCGGGGTCTTGAGGCGGGGGGAAACCTTTATTTGTCTAAACCGATATCTCCAGACAAACTACTGGGAATCGTGTCAGACGCTCTGGGCGAAAAAAAACATTAGGTTTCAGAATTCGAGCACTCCGGCGCCCATACCCGCCGGAGGCAACTGCTTCTGTATTTGCCTCAAGGCCGAAGGGCGCTCCTCAAGCTGCGCTTCGGCGGCCATGGCCGCCATTTCTTTCGTTCCAAGGCCGCCATAGGCGGCCAGCCTCCCGGGCTGGTCTTTTCAACGACTTATCTATGGGGGAGTTTTGCCCCCTCCGACGTTCCCCTCGCTAGCGCTCGGGGCCGCGGCTTCCCCCACAGATAAGTCGTGAAAAGGACGGCGCCC
>JAGUZM010000307.1 GCA_020060805.1 Deltaproteobacteria bacterium
TGAGCACGAAGGGGAGAAATTCCTCTCAGGATTTGAAAGCCACGGCTCACAAGGAGAAGGTGGAGCGAAAGTATCCCATCGTCGTCCTTGTGAACGGGGGCAGCGCGAGCGCATCGGAAATCGTGGCCGGTGCGCTTCAGGACAACAAGAGGGCCCTCATTCTGGGCACCAGGACTTTTGGAAAGGGGTCGGTCCAAACGATCCTGCCTCTCTCGGACGGGTCGGGCCTTCGCCTGACTACGGCGATGTATTACACCCCGAGCGGGAAATCGATCCAGGTGAGCGGTATCGTCCCTGATGTGGAACTCAAGTTCGTGGCCCCCACGCCTGAAGAGGGCAAGGAAAAGAGCAGGACTCCTATCCGGGAGAAAGATCTGAAAGGCCACATGCCGAATCACGGGGATGAGGGCGACGATACAGAAAGGACAACGGAGGAGAAAGAAACGGACAAGAGGGTGAAAAACCTGCTTGAGAACGACAACCAGGTCCGCCATGCCCTGCAGCTGCTCCAGAGTTGGAACATTTTCTCGAAGATCAACCCCAACTCCTGATTTGCCGGAGGAGGAGGTCCCTCTGCCTGTCGAAGATCCCAGCCTGGATTGAATGGGTAAGAAAAGGACAAAGAAGAAAAGAGGGAGAAAGAAGGGGACGCGGAAAATGCCCCTTCTTTTGATTGCCCTCTTTTTTTTGGCCGTGGCCATCACAGCCTCCTATTATCTTTTTGTCAAACGACCCATGGGAGTGAAACAGTACTTCTACGAAGAGTTCCACTCCGAGCGACCGAGCCTCAGCACCCAGGTGAGCAAAATAGATCAAGCGGTCTATGGGTGTCTTCTCAAGAACAACGTGCCCAAAAAGAATATTCGATTCGCCACGGTGGTACCGCGGCACGAAAAGACGACGGCTTGGGACTTCACCGAGCTCGTGATTTCGATCCCTAAAGGGACTTCCCAGGACTCGGTGGAGGAAGGCGTGAAAAAAGCGCTTCGACCCCTCAAACCCGAGGTGACTCACAAGAGCGAAAAGACATCCGAAGGTGAAAAGGTCCTACACGTTTTCGCGTTGGGATTGTACACTCACAAAATCAGGTTGGCTCCGGACGGTGATCACAGGGCATACAGGAGAGATCTGCCCAGGATCGCCATTCTGATCGACGATGTCGGGAATGAACCCGATCTCGCCCGGTCTTTCATTCAACTCGGGCTTCCTGTTACCCTATCGATCCTGCCTCTCGGCACCCACACAAGCCGGATTGTCCAATTGGCAAGAGAGCTGGGGTGCGAATACATGCTCCATCTTCCCATGGAGCCGAGAGACTACCCTCACATCGACCCGGGACCCGGTGCGCTGTTCAGGTCGATGGGGGACGATCAGATCAGGCAGGTATTCCATGATCATTTGAAGCGGGTGCCCGGGGCCATGGGAGTAAACAACCACATGGGGTCAGGGTTTACAGAGGACGAAGAGAAGATGGCGCTTCTGATCGGGGAGATCAAGAGAAGGGCGTTGTTTTACGTGGACAGCAGGACCACGAGCGAGACCGTGGCGCACCGCACGGCAAAGGGCATGGGCGTGCCGGTGGCAAGCAGAGCGGTGTTCCTGGATAATGACCTGTCAACGAGGGCGATGGAGTTTCAGCTGGGACGATTGCTCACGATCGCGAAGGAATCGGGATCGGCTATCGGGATCGGCCACCCTCACAAGGAAACCCTCGGGTTTTTGAAGAAACACTTGCAGGAGATCAAGACAGAGGCTAAGGTTGTACCCGTCTCCCACATCGTTGGATGAAGGAGTGACGTGGCTCGTCACGGGGAGGCTTCGTTTGGCGAAGGGAACGATTTTGTGAAAAAGGGGGGCAACACATTGAAGGTACCATTACTTGACTTGCGGAAACAGTTTGAATCGATCAAGGATGAAGTCGTGGCCGTGACGGAGCAGGTCTACGAGTCTCAGCAGTTTATCCTGGGACCGAAGGTGGAGGACCTGGAGCAGAAGATTGCCGAGTACTGTCGATGCAAGTACGCGGTCGGCGTGTCCTCCGGCACGGATGCGCTCCTCATATCCCTCATGACCGCCGGCGTGGGGAGTGGAGACCTGGTGATCACTTCGCCGTACACTTTTTTTGCCACCGGCGGCTCCATCGCCCGGGTCGGCGCAAAACCCGTGTTTGTGGATATCGATGAGCACACCTACAACATGGATCCCGAGAAGCTTGAAGAAGCGGTCTCGTCAATCAAAAGGAAGGACAGGCCCAAGCTCAAGGCGATCATGCCCGTGCACCTCTTTGGCCAGACGGCGGATATGGAACCTGTGCTGGAGCTTGCGAAACGCCACGGCCTCTGCGTGGTGGAAGATGCAGCCCAGGCTATCGGCGCTGAGTATGAGTTCAAAGACGGTGCTATCAGAAGGGCAGGCTCCATGGGGGAATACGGCTGCTTCTCGTTTTTTCCTTCGAAGAACCTCGGCGCTTTCGGCGATGCAGGTATGGTGACGACGAACGATGCGGACCTGTATGAACGGCTGAAGATGATGCGAGGCCATGGGGCAAAGCCGAAGTACTTTCACAAAATCATCGGCGGCAATTTTCGGATTGACGCCCTCCAGGCCGCGATACTCTCGGTAAAGCTTAAGTATCTGGACCATTGGACAAAAGGCCGGATCGAGAACGCAAGACGTTACAGGGAGCTTTTTCAGACAGCCGGGGTCAAAGAAATCACCTTGCCCCTTGAAAAAGAAAAAAGGCATATTTATAATCAGTTTGTAATCAAGGTGCGACACAAGCGGGATGAGCTGCGAAAGTTCCTTGATTCAAAGGGCGTAGGGACGGAAGTCTATTACCCCGTGTCCCTGCACAATCAGGAGTGCTTTCAGTACCTCGGTTACGGGAACGGGGACTTCCCGGCGTCGAACAGGGCGGCATCAACCACCCTCGCTCTTCCGATTTTTTCCGAGCTGACCGCTGATCAGATTTTCTATGTGGTTGATTCGATTAAGGAGTTTTTCTCAACAGGTCATTGAATTTTTTCTGTCGCAAACCCGAAAATTTTCCTTGACATTAAAGATACGGATAGCTTAAGTTGTGAGTCTGCCTTTGAGAACGCCCATGGGAAAGACCAGGGATGCTCAAAGGTGGTCGCTTCGTTCTTTGAAAACTAAATAGTGATGCCATTGCGGGCCGAAAAGCATACACGGATCATAGGATCCATCAAGTTTAATTGGAGAGTTTGATCCTGGCTCAGAATGAACGCTGGCGGCGTGCCTAACACATGCAAGTCGAACGAGAAACCCTGGGCTTGCTCGGGGGAGTAAAGTGGCGGACGGGTGAGTAACGCGTGGGTAACCATCCCCTGAATCTGGAATAACTTCGCGAAAGCGTTGCTAATACCGGATATTATCCCCTGGACTGTGGTCCGGGGGATGAAAGGTGACCTCTTCATGAAAGTTGCCGTTCAGGGACGGGCTCGCGTACCATTAGCTGGTTGGTAGGGTAATGGCCTACCAAGGCAAAGATGGTTAGCTGGTCTGAGAGGATGACCAGCCACACTGGCACTGAA
>JAGUZM010000574.1 GCA_020060805.1 Deltaproteobacteria bacterium
GGAGAGTGAAACGTGCAAGATCGTGGAAAACAGTTATCGCGCCACGATTCTTGCCTTTCTTGACGAGTGGAGCACCTTTGCGGAGACGAACGGCGTGGACCTCATCAAGATCATCAGGGCGATTAAGGTAAGGCCTACCCACAGCAATATCATTTTCCCGGGACCGGGAATCGGCGGCTACTGCCTTCCCAAGGACGGGGGCCTCGGGCTCTGGGCGTACAAACATCTGCTCGGGTTTGAAAACGACATTTTCAAAATCACACCCCTGGCCATCGATATCAACGACACCCGGGCTCTTCGGGCAGCCCAGTTGGTCAGGGATGCCCTCAGGAATATGGGCGGAACAGTGCCAGCGTCCCAGATCACCGTGCTTGGGGTGTCGTACCGGGAGGATGTGGGGGATACGCGATACAGCGGTTCCGAAATCATGGTGAGAAAGCTGACCGAGATGGGGGCAGAGGTCAGAGCCCATGATCCCTACGTGAAGCACTGGTGGGAGCTTGAAAGCCAGGAAAGCTATCCTGCGTCTGGGGCAAGCTGGTCCCGATTTTTCCGAAATCAGGAGCATCTGTCTGATTTCAGGATGTTTTCGGATCTTCCGGAAGCTCTTCGGGGCGCGGAAGCGGTCATTTTTGCGGTCCGGCACAAAGACTATTTGGCCCTGGACCCGGACAAAGTGGTGGAGATGATCGGTGGACCGGCAGCCATCATTGACTGTTTTGGGATCCTGGAGGACGAGAAAATCGAGAGATATTTTGACCTGGGATGCGAAGTCAAGGGGCTCGGGAGAGGACACATCAATCGCATCAAAGACAGGGTCCGCAGGAGAAAGCTGGGGAAAGGGTGAACTTGACAAACTTGCGGGCATTTTGTATGTTGACGCGGCCCAAAAGCAGGGTGCTGGAGAGGAGGTGATGCGCCGAGGGACACGGGACATGGCATTGTGAATCATCATTTAACCAAAATTCTATCCTTTCATAGGAGGTACCCATGAAACGTTTCTTTACCGTTTTTGTTGTTCTCGTGGCGGTGCTGGGTTTGGTGGTGGGTAACTTATCAGCAGCAGAAAAAAAGGCAGCAGCAAAAGCCGAGTTCAAGTACGACGACAAGATCGGCGTGGTGAAGATCAAGAAGGGAGATCCGATTCACATCGCCAGCTGGATGGTGGTTGCGGGCCCGGATGCGTCTCTCGGAACAGATACGAAGCGAGGCGTGGAGATCGCCATTGACGACAAGGGAGGCAAGGTTCTCGGCCATCCGATCAAAATGACGGTCCAGGACACGGGCTGCAACGCAGAAGGCGGCCAGGCCGCTGCGACGAAGCTGGCCTCTGATCCGACGATCGTTGCGGCTGTTGGGTCGAACTGCTCCAGCGAAGCCCGTCCCGGCGCTCCGATTCTCTGGAAGGCGGGGATCGTCACTGTTTCCCCTTCAA
The DNA here is from genome assembly GCA_020060805.1 of Deltaproteobacteria bacterium. Lineage (GTDB taxonomy): Bacteria > Desulfobacterota > DSM-4660 > Desulfatiglandales > HGW-15 > JAHECH01. The sequence goes on from JAGUZM010000574.1 coordinate 1,436, forward strand.
ACACCGCGCCCTACCTGACGGATCCGAAACGCGGCGCTGAGTACAACGGTTACCTGCGCACGGCTCACAACGACAAAGTGCAAGGCGCCGTGGCGGCTGAATTTGCGATCAAGTCGCTGAAGGTCAAGAAAGCAGCGACCATCCATGACGGAAGTGTTTACGCTGAGCAGCTCCAGGCCGTCTTCGCAGAGACATTCAAGAAGATGGGCGGCACCATCACCGCTCAGGAAGCCGTGGCGCCCACGGACACGGACATGCGTCCTGTGCTGACCAAGATCGCAACCGGGAAACCGGAGTTCATTTATTACCCCATCTTCATCGCTGCGGGCGGCCACATCACCCGCCAGTCCAAAGAGGTTGCAGGTCTTGAAAAAGTCGGTCTGATGGGTGCGGACGGTATCTTCTCCCCGGACTTCTACAAGGCTGCCGGAGCCGCTGCTATCGGCATGTTCCATTCCAGCCCCGACTTCTCAGCCTTTGCGGCGGGGTACAAGGATTTCCTGGCGAAGCATCAGAAGAAGTACGGCGAGAAGCCGCTGGCGCCGTTCCATGCCCATGCCTATGATGCGGCCATGCTGATCTTCGCAGCCATTGAAAAGGTAGGCAAGAAAGGGCCGGACGGCACCCTGTACATCGGCCGGCAGAAACTGCGCGATGCTCTGTACGCCTCGAAGAATTTCAAGGGCCTCACGGGGAATGTGACCTGTGACCAGTACGGCGACTGCGCAGACCCGAGGATCGCTGTCTACATCACAACGAAGGAAAATGTTGACAAGCTGGTCATGCCCGACCGGCCGATTTGGAAACCGTACTAGGTGCGGACTTCGAGAAACCCGGTTTCCTGAGAAACCGGGTTTCTCTGTTTATCGGGCGAAACGAAGCCAGTCAGAAATCCCAGCACTACTCAGTGAAGAGGTCTTGGAGGCCGACCCGTAGGGGAGGTCTTTCAGAGGCACAACCCAACCGTTGAACAATGATCCAATGATCATTGAGCATTGAACAATGAACTTTGAACGATGATATATGGTTTGGTAGCGGGCTAAGACCGTCGTTGAGAAAAATATGTTGAGCCGCCTCAGGGGGCGGGAGGGACTTATGCTAAAAGGATGGAGAGAGAGACTCACGCCTACGGATGTGGTCATGTGGGTGATCGGCGGCGGTCTGTTGCTCATGATCATCATCGGTTCCACGGCAACGCTCGCCGCGGGGATCTACGCCGGCCGTCATTGGTTTGACTTTGTCATCTTCGGCCTCGCCCAGGGTAGCATCTATGCCTTGATCGCCATGGGGTACACCATGGTGTACGGCGTCCTGCGGATGATCAATTTTGCCCACAGCGAAGTGTTCATGAGCGGCCCCTACACCGCCTATTACGTGGCCGCCGCTTTTCACCGGTCAGGTTTTCTGGACAGCCATCCTATCCTCTGCTTGATCGTCATTTTCATGGTCGCCATGGCCGTGTCCACATTGATCGCCTTTCTCCTTGAGCGTATCGCCTACCGTCCCCTGAGGGGCGCTCCTCGGTTGATCCCCCTGATTACGGCGATCGGTGCATCTTTCTTTCTCCAGTATACGTTTCGAGGGCTTTACGGGCCCGGATTCCAGGCTTATCCCGCAGTGGGAATATTGGAAGGCCAGTGGCCTCTGTTCTGGGGACTTCGAATCCTAAAATTCCAAGCTCTGGTCATCGTGGCTGCGGCCGTGCTCATGTTGGCCCTCTTCACTTTTATCCAGCGCACGAAGGTGGGCAAGGCGATCCGTGCGGTGTCCGAGGACAAAGAGGCGGCCTATCTCATGGGGATCGATGTTGACAAAATGATCTCCACCACCTTCATCATTGGGGGGATGTCGGCCGGTGCTGCGGGAGTGCTTTATGCGATCATGTTCAAGCAGGTGCACTTTTTCATGGGGTTCATCCCGGGGATCAAAGCGTTCACCGCCGCGGTCCTCGGGGGCATCGGAAATATCCCCGGCGCCATGCTGGGAGGCATTTTCCTTGGCCTCATCGAATCCGTGGGGCCGAGCCTGTTCCTCGACGGTTTGGGCATTATCGCCCCGTACCAGCTCAAAGATGCCATCGCTTTCACCATGCTCGTGCTGGTCCTGATCTTCCGGCCCACGGGCATTCTTGGAGAGCGTCTCGCTGTGAAGAAGGCGTGATGGAAAGGAACCGATGATGACACAACGTCTGAGCCTGTGGAAGAGCGGGATCAAGGCCGGCCTCCTCGCCGGCTTGATGACCGTTCTTATCTCTCTCATGGGGATGGTGGAGGCTTTCAGCGAGCGTCAGATCGTGAGCGGCCTCCTCTCGATGGACGAAACCCTGCTGGGGATCGTGGTGGTCTTCATGGGTTATGTTGCAGCGCGGCGGACCACCCATGCCCATCCCCTCTGGGTGGTGATCAACAGCCTCACCTGTGGCTTCATCACAGGGGGCATTCTCCTGCTCCTGATTCTCTTGGGAGAATCGGTGAACCTGAGGGTTGTTTTTGTGAACGCCTCCCCCAAACTCTACCAACTTCTCAGCTTCGGACATGGCATGGAAACGGCCGCTCTCCTTTTTGTTGCAGGGTCCCTTTGCGGGCTTTTTGCGGGCGCCCTCTATATGATGCCGCGCTCCGCCCGCAAGATGTTGACCGTCTCCCTGGTCTCCATCGTCGGAGCAGGGATCCTTCAGGACCTGATCCGCCCCACGATGGCAGCCTGGGAGCCGCTGGCGGGCCTGGCGGAATGGGTGTTTTCAGCAAACGGACTCACGGAGCAGGGGGCAGCCGCGCTCTTTATCATCATTTCTTCCGTTACCCTGTTCTGGTCCCTCAGAGGGGAGGCGATTCAAAAAGGATTCAAGAAGCTTCCCGATAAGGGCCAGCGAGCCGTCCGGTTGACGGGGATCCTCGCGCTCGTCTTTATTCTCCTGGTGCTGCCTCAGATTCTCGGCCTCTTCCTCAGTGAGGTGCTCACGATCGTCGGTCTCTACGTTCTTCTCGGCCTGGGTCTCAACATCGTTGTCGGGTATGCCGGGCTCCTGGACCTCGGGTACGTGGCATTCTTTGCCATCGGGGCGTACACCACAGGGGTTCTGACCAGCCCGGAACTGGGCTTTTTCAACCTTTCCTTCTGGTCTGCCCTACCTTTCGCGGTCATCCTGGGGATCATCTCCGGCGTGCTCCTGGGTATCCCCGTTCTCAAGATGCGCGGCGATTATCTGGCCATTGCAACCCTGGGTTTTGGAGAGATCATACGGATCCTTGTCCTCTCCGACTTTTTGAGGCCGTGGCTGGGTGGCGCGCAGGGAATCGGCAAGATTCCCAAGGCCTCCGTCGCCGGGTACGAATTCGGGATGCCCCAGGAACTGTATTATCTCATCCTTGCGGGTTGCTTTTTGGTGATATTCATTTCACTGCGGCTGCGCGACTCCCGGATGGGCCGCGCCTGGAAAGCGATGAGGGAGGACGAAGACGTCGCTCAGGCTATGGGAATCAACCTGGTCGCGACGAAGTTGCTCGCCTTTGGGACAGGTGCCGGATTCTCGGCGTTGAGCGGGGCCATCTTCGCCTCGAAACTGACCTCCGTCTATCCCCACAGCTTCAACGTGATGATTTCCATCAACATCATTTGCGTGATCATCGTCGGCGGGATGGGGAGCATTCCCGGGGTGATCGTCGGGGCTGCAGCCCTGGTGGGCCTCCCGGAACTCCTCAGGGAATTCGCGGAATACCGCCTCCTGGTCTACGGCTTGGCCCTGGTGGTGATGATGCTCGTCAAGCCGGAGGGCCTGTGGCCCGAGGCGGTTCGGCGCAGGGAGTTCCACGAAGAAATAGATGAAGACGAAGCAGCCCCGTCAGCGGCACCGGCTTCCGGCTAGGAGGATGTATGGCTCTTCTTACGGCACGTAGGACAACGAAGCGTTTCGGCGGACTGGTTGCTGTGGACGAACTCGACCTTGTGATCAAGGAAAAGAGCATTCACAGCGTCATCGGGCCGAACGGGGCGGGGAAAACCACTTTTTTCAACTGCGTCACCGGATTCTACCGGCCTGAAGAGGGGGAGATCCTCCTGGGCGACCACTCCCTGGTGGGATTGATGCCTGACCAGATCGTCCGCCTCGGGATTGCGAGAACCTATCAGAACATTCGGCTCTTTCCGGTACTCACGGCGATCGAGAATGTCCTCGTCGGGCTCCATTGCCACCTGAAAGCGAACTACTTCGGGATCGTGGCCAACTTGCCCTCCGTTCGGAAGGAAGAGAAAGGGGCGTCCGAGGAAGCCCTCCGGCTCCTGAAGTTCGTCAACCTGGCAGGCAAGGGAGACCTGTTCGCCAAGAATCTCCCCTACGGCGAGCAAAGGCGCCTGGAGATCGCCCGGGCTCTTGCCACCAAACCGAAACTGCTCCTTCTTGACGAGCCCACGGCTGGAATGAACCCGAGCGAAACCCAGGAGATGATGGATTTCATCCGGCACCTCAGGGATGAGCTGGGGATAACGATCCTGCTGATCGAGCACCAGATGCGCGTGGTCATGGGAATCTCGGAGACGGTGAGTGTCCTGGACTATGGCAAGAAGATTGCCGAGGGCACGCCGGAGGAGATCAAGAAGAACCCGAAGGTCATTGAAGCCTATCTCGGCAAGGGAAGCGCAGCTGAGGCGAATTGAGATGCGGGGGCACCGCAACCAACGAACGAAATCCCTGTGACGCCACGCGGGGAAAAGGAGTCGCCGTCATGGCTTTCCTGGAAGCGAAAAACGTTCATACCTATTACGGACACATCCACGCCCTGAAAGATCTCTCCCTCACCGTGGAAAAAGGCGAGGTGGTGACCCTCATCGGAGCGAACGGGGCGGGGAAAAGCACAACCCTGAACACCATGAGCGGGTTACTGAAACCCCGCCAGGGGTCCATTCAGTTTGAGGGTGAGGAGATAACCCGTTATCGGCCGCATCAGATCGTGATGAAAGGGGTTGTCCAGGTGCCGGAGGGGAGGCGGATATTCGGCCGCCTGACCGTGACGGAGAACCTTGAGATGGGTGCCTATTCGATCAGGGACCCACAACTGATCAAAAGCAACCTGAAACGGGTCCTCACCCTGTTCCCCAGGCTGGAGGAACGGCGCAAACAAGTGGCCGGCACCCTGAGCGGCGGGGAGCAGCAGATGCTCGCCACGGGGAGGGCACTGATGGCCAGCCCGAGGCTGCTTCTCCTCGATGAACCTTCCATGGGGCTGGCGCCGGTCCTGGTGGACAGCATCTTTGACACCATCAAGCAGCTTCACACGGCCGGCACGACCATTCTTCTGGTGGAACAAAACGCGCGGATGGCCTTACAGGTGGCGAGCAGGGGCTACGTGCTCCAGACCGGGGTCGTCCTCCTGAGCGACACGGCAGAGAGTCTGCGTCAGAACGAGATGGTGAGGAAGGCTTACATGGGAGAGACGTAGAAGAAGTGCCTAAAGTTGGAAGTGTGCTAAAGTGCCCAAAGTTGAAAAACAAAAACAAAAACTGAAACAGGAAAGCACGAAAAAAATAATCTTTGCTTTAATCCTCAAGTTCCGCGGAAGCGGAACGCTCCTCGATCGAAGCGCTCCTCACAGCGCTCCTGCTGTGGCCTTGAGGAAATGGGCATGGCCCCGTATCCCTAAAGTTGAAAAAACATCAATCACGAAAACACGAAAGAAAGAAAGCACGAAAAAGAGAAATGAGAAAAAGGTCAACAGGCTCATGGATCGGGGACATGGCCGTTTTCGAAAGGCC
>JAGUZM010000130.1 GCA_020060805.1 Deltaproteobacteria bacterium
CATCCATGAATTGAAGTACTCTGAGAAGACGCATCTGGCCCGGCCCCTGGGGCTGCTCCTGTCCTCGTTCGCGAAAGCGTGGCTCCAAGGCCAGGGGAGCCTCCTCGTCATGCCCGTGCCCCTTCATCCGAAAAGGCTCCGGGAGCGGGGTTTCAATCAAAGCCTCCTCCTGGCCGGAGAGGTCGCTTCAGCCCTCGGCGCAGACCTCGACTTCTCATCCCTCAAAAGGATAAAATATACGCAGCCCCAAACAGGGCTCGGAAGCGATGAAAGGAAAAAGAATGTTCGTGGGGCCTTCGGGGTCTCCGACCGTCAAGCTGTGAGGCGGAGAGCCGTTCTTCTGGTCGATGATGTCGCCACGACCGGGAGCACCCTGAACGAATGCGCCCGCACCCTCAAGAGGGCCGGGGCCGGAGAGGTCTTGTGCCTGGTCCTTGCGAGAACATCGACAGCATAATATCTCGTGAATCGTAGACTCAGAGAACACAAGCGCGCCGGTAATCCTGATACTCATCACCGGGCAGGCACAGGAACGGTGCAAGGTGCAAGGTCTAAGGTGTAAGGAAAGACAATCCATGCGATACGATATTCAGCCGTGTACCGTGGACCTTGCACCGTGTACCTCTGAGGTCAAAGCATGCTTTTGAAGGAGCTGAAGCAATGGAACATTACCGTCAGAAAGTGAAGGCCCTTCAGGAAATCAAACAGGAGACCGACCGGCTCAAGGGGCAAGGCAAAAGGGTGGTCTTTACGAACGGCTGTTTTGACCTTCTCCATCCCGGCCATGCCAGGTATCTCTGGGCTACAAAGCAACTGGGCGATTTTCTGGTGGTGGCGGTGAACAGCGACCGCTCCGTGAAGGCCATCAAGGGAGAGGGACGGCCTGTGGTGCGGGAGCAGGAAAGGGCGGAAATGGTCGCAGCCCTGGGCTTTGTGGACGGCGTCGTCATCTTTGACGAGGACACACCCTTGCGGGTCATCGAATGCCTCATCCCCGACGTTCTCGTGAAAGGAGGCGACTGGCAGGAAGATCAGATCGTGGGAGGGGATGTGGTCAAAAAGGCGGGCGGCACGGTCAAACGCATCCCATTCGTGCCCGGTTATTCCACCTCCGCGATCATCAACGCGATAAAAACCTCATGATATCTTCTTTATCGGTATCCTCAGAAGGACCGTCGTTCCCGTGTTGATCCGGCTCCTGATGACCAGCGTTCCCCCCATCAGGTACGCCCGCTCTTCCATGACCGTCAGGCCCAGGCCCTTTTGCGCTGGGTTCTTCTTTTTTGCCCCCACCACGTCGAACCCCTTCCCCTCATCCTCGATCAGAAGGGTGACCTCTTCCCTCTCTTTTCTTATGGTGAAAGTCACGCCCTTGGCCTCCGCGTGCTTGGCTATGTTCGTCAACGCCTCCTGGGAAATCCTGAACAGGTTCCGCGCTCCTTCTCGAGAAAAAAGGCCTTCAATGTCATCCATCTCGAAAACAACGGGGGTCGAGTATTCTTCCGTGAAAGTCTCCACCAAACTCTGAAGAGCCGGGCCGATACCGAGGTCATCTAAAATCGAGGGGTTCAAGTCCCTTGAAAGGCGTCTGACCTTTTCGATGATCTGGTCCACGAACTCGAGCACGCCCTCGCTCCCGGCGCTGAGGGGCCGGCCGGACCCCTCAAAATCCTTTTCAAAGGACCTCACCCGATGCTTCAGGAGGGCGAGAGACTGCCCCAACTCGTCGTGGAGTTCCTTCGAAATCCGACTCCGCTCGTTTTCCTGGATCTTCATCAGTTCCGTGGATAGCAAGCGGAGCCTTTCTTCCGACTTTCTGAGCACATCCTCCGCCAGCCTTCGTTCCGTGATGTCGTGGACGACCGCTGTCGCTCCCGTGATCATCCCGTTTTCTACCACCGGTTTGCTGTTCAAGGCCACCCAGAATTCATCGCCGTTCTTTTGTCTGATTTTGTATTCCACGGACTCGGGAACGCTCTCGCCGGCGAGCATCTTTTGGATTCTTGAAACGTAAAGGGCTTTGCTCTCCTCGGTCAGGAGCTCGGAAGGGTTCATGGAAAGGAACTCTTCCTTTGTATAGCCCGTGTATTCGCACATGACGTCATTGACGGCAACCCACCGCTGGTTTACGAAATCCACCTCATAAATCCCTGCCGGGGCATGGTTAAAAAGCTGCCTGTAACGCTTCTCGCTTTCGTGGAGCGCTTCTGCAGCTTTTTTCCAGCCCGTGATGTCACGGACGACACTCACCCACCCTATCCGCCGTCCTTTTGCGTTTGTTAGCGGGACGACCGTGTGCTCGCTGTGGAAGATTCTCCCGTCCTTTCGTTTCATCCTGAAATCATGAAGCCTGAAAAACCCGGGATCAGGGGTTTTGGAGTAGAGTTGGCTCTGGAATTCCCGCAGGGCATCCGCATCGACGTGCAGGCATTCCGTGGTTTCACCGACCAGATCTTCCCTGGAATAGCCGAATATCTGCTCAGCAGATCGGTTGCAGTCTGTAATTTTCGGCGGAACGTCCTTATTGAGGATGAAAATCGCATCGATCTGGCTTTCGAAAGTCTTCCTGAAAAGCTCCCTCGATTCCCTCAAAGCATTCTCGATCTCTTTTCGGTCGCGGGCTTCCTGCTCCAGCTCCAGAACCCGACGTTCCAGTTCTTCATAAGATGGCTTCATCTTCACTTCCAAGGTCCCCCTCCGCCCCCAATCTTCCAACGGCACTCTTTTCTTGATGACATTACCGCTTCCGCAGCAGGAACTTATTCTGGTAAAGACAAAACTTCATACCATGGGTTGCCGTAAAATGTCATTAAGTTGACGCATATTGAATCGTTCTATCCATGTTAAAGACACTCTTTTTACCTCGCTAATATCTGTAACTGTATAAAATTGCTGCGTAAATATAAATATTCGTGTTTTAGAAAATTTGGCATAACTCTTGCTTAGGCAAGCAAACAATAGCAAAAACTTGGTCCTCGCGGTCCCTTTAGGTTTAGCTGGACTGGCGCTGTTGACCGGGCCTTCAACCAATCTCGATCCAACTGAATCTCGGTTTACGCTGTTATTCAAGCTCACCTCGTAGGGCGCCAAGCCCTGAAGTGGTCCGCCGGGAACGAGAAATCGAGGTGAAGCCATGTCCTACCAGCCAGAAATCCAGACCCTTATCGACAAGTACACCCAGGATAGCGCTTTCCAGGAACTCCACTGGGAAGGCACGATGGCACAATACCTGGAGAAGGCGAATGAATCCCCGGGAATTCTCCGCAATGCCTTCCAGCGCATTTATGACATGATCATTTCATACGGGGTGGAGGAGTACACGGAGAACAAAGAAAAACTGGCCCGGTACAAATTCTTCTCCGACCCGAACAACGGCGGTGAGGATGCGGTCTACGGCCTGGAGAGGCCTCTCATGCACCTGGTCAACATCTTCAAGTCAGCCTCTCGCCACTATGGGACCGAGCGCCGCGTCCTCCTCCTCCATGGGCCGGTGGGCTCGGCCAAGAGCACCATCGTCCGCCTTCTCAAGAAAGGGCTGGAGGCTTACTCGAAAACCCGCGAAGGGGCGATATACACCTTTGCCTGGCGCATCGGCGATCCCCAGAGAGGGGAGATGCTGGAGCCGTGTCCGATGCACGAGGACCCTTTGCACCTCCTGCCGCAGGAGATCCGCTCAACCTACCTCGACCGCGTCAACGCCAAGCTCAACGGGAACTACAAGTTATTCATGGACGGGGACCTCTGCCCCTTCTGCCGGTTCTCTTTTCGCAATTTCATGCAGCAGTACTCGGGGGACATCCACAAGGTCCTGAACCATGTCGTGATTCACAGGCTCATCCTTTCGGAACAGGATCGTGTCGGGATCGGCACCTTTCAGCCCAAAGATGAGAAGAATCAGGACTCCACAGAACTCACCGGCGACATCAATTACCGCAAGATAGCGACCTACGGCTCAGATTCAGACCCCAGGGCTTTCAACTTTGACGGCGAGTTCAACGTCGCAAACCGCGGGTTGATCGAGTTTGTCGAGGTCCTGAAGCTGGATGTCGCTTTTCTTTACGATTTGCTCGGCGCATCCCAGGAACACGTCATCAAACCGAAGAAGTTCCCTCAAACCAGCATCGATGAAGTCATCATCGGACACACGAACGAGCCCGAGTACCGGAAGCTCCAGAACAACGAGTTCATGGAGGCCCTCCGGGACCGGACGATCAAAATAGACGTTCCCTACATTACCCGCCTCTCCGACGAGGTCAAGATCTACCAGAAGGATTACGGCGCGGAAAGGGTGCAGGGCAAGCACATCGCCCCCCATACCCTTGAGATGGCCGCCATGTGGGCGGTCCTCACCCGGCTCGAAGACCCGAAGAAAGCGAACCTGACCCTTCTCCAGAAACTCAAGCTCTACAACGGCAAAACCCTCCCCGGGTTCACTGAAGAGAACATCAAGGAATTGAAAGACAGCGCGGAGCGGGAGGGAATGGAGGGGATCTCCCCCCGCTACATCCAGGACAAGATCTCCAACGCCCTCGTCTCCGACGAGGCCGACGAGTGTGTCAACCCCTTCACGGTCCTCAACATGCTGGAGTCGGGCGTCGACCATCACAGCCTGATCACGTCCGAGGACAAGAAAAAGCGGTGCAAGGAATTGCTGACCGTGGTGAAGGACGAGTACGCGGACATCACCAAGAACGAGGTGCAACGGGCGATATGCGCCGACGAGGAGGCGATCAAGAGGCTCTGCGCGAACTACATCGACAACATCAAGGCTTACACCCAGAAAGAAAAAGTCAAGAACAAGTACACGGGGGAATACGAAGAACCCAACGAGCAGCTGATGCGCTCCATCGAAGAGAAAATCGAGATCCCTGAGAGCCGCAAGGATGATTTCAGGCGTGAGATCATGAACTACATCGGTGCCCTCGCGGTGGAGGGGAAGGTCTTCGGGTACGCGACGAACGAACGCCTCCACCGTGCCCTGGAACGGAAGCTCTTCGAGGATCAGAAGGACACCATCAAGCTCACGAGCCTCGTTTCCAAAGTCGTCGACAAGGAGACGCAGGAAAAGATCGACGTGGTGAAACACCGGTTGATCAAGAATTACGGCTACTGTGAGGTTTGCGCAACGGACGTGCTCAACTTCGTCGCC
>JAGUZM010000096.1 GCA_020060805.1 Deltaproteobacteria bacterium
CTGAAAGAATACTTGAGCAGGCAAGGATGGCGCTGAAAGGAAAAGAAGATAATCTTCAGCGTGAGCTCGGAATGCGGTTTGACGCTCTCACCAGGAAATTCATTGATTACTGGTTTCTGAAGAGGACACAATTAGAGCTTCTTGCCATCATTCATGAAATTGAGAAAATCAAAGATCCTGATCTGCGTCGCTTTTTTGGGATTGTTTTTTCATCTATTGTCATTACCAAGTCCGGTGGAGTGTCTCTTGCGTATGATCTTGCCCACACCCGACCGCATAAGCTGAAGCATAAAGCCCCGCGGCCTTCCGTTGAAGAGTTCGAGAAAAGAGTGAACAAGGCAATTCAAGGGGTCTCGGTATTGCGCAAGTGCTACGGAGAAGCACAGGTGCTTTGCAGCAATGCTCTGGAAATGGGGTTAGCAGATAATTCTATCGATCTCATCGTCACATCGCCACCGTATGCGTCCAATGCGATTGATTATCTGCGCGCTCACAAATTCTCTCTTGTTTGGATGGGATATACCATCCCGGTCTTGTCACGAATGAGGGCGGCCTATGTGGGAGGTGAGCAAATCAGGGGTGTCCCGGTTATCGAGCTTCCAGACTATCCTAACAAGGTTATCTCTAAAATAAGACAGAGAGATGCTAAGAAGGCTGAGGTATATAGGCGGTTTCTAACGGAAATGTCGAGGTGCTTCTCAGAAATGTCCAGGGTTTTGAAACCTGGGAAGGCTGCGATTATTGTCGTTGGATCATCAGTGATGCGAGGTGTGGACACAGAAACGGCACGGTGTCTTGGCAGTATAGCGGATCAGATAGGTTTCGATTTGGTCGGAATCACTGAAAGGCGAATGGATCGAAACAAAAGGATGATGCCTGCCCGAGACACTGGTGAAACGGCATCGCGGATAGAGGAAAGAATGCATAAGGAGTATGTCATTGGACTCGTTAAGCCGGAGCAATGAGCCCCAAAGGAACAAGGACACGAGCGATCATGAATATTGAAGCATTAAGGAAGAAATACCATACAGAAATATGTAGACGTATCCTGGGCTTACGAAATGGTATTCCCAATATTGCCGACATGGGCAGCCAGACAAGCAGATCTCTTGCGTCAGGTTTGGTCAAGAGGCTGCAATACCCACTGTGCAAGAAGCCCGCTTCGGGACAGACAGTCGGTATGCTCTTTGCCGAAATTACGATGGGATTCCTCAATGATGCCTTCAAATTGCTTCATCACTTGAGGCCAGGCAAGTGGACATTCTCGGCAAGCCAAGCAGGGAGCGGAATCACCTCCTATGACCAATATGAGCATCTGGCTATTCTGGACGCGGCACTCAAAAAGCATAGAGACCTGGCAGCGATCTTGGGGAGCGAGTATATCATCAGGCCAGATATCGTCATAGGCAGGGAACCCTTGACAGACCCTGAGATTAACAGCGGAGGGGATGTCATGGGGAGGGGTGAGGTGTCTAAGTTGACCTCACTGCGGAGGCAGAACTACAGAGATTCAAGGCCCATTTTGCACGCAACAGTTTCGTGCAAGTGGACCATAAGAAGCGATCGATCTCAGAACACCCGTACAGAAGCATTGAATCTGATCAGGAACCGTAAAGGAAAAACGCCTCATATTGTTTCCGTGACCGCGGAGCCAATGCCTACAAGGCTCGCGTCATTAGCTATGGGAACTGGCGACATTGACTGCGTCTATCACATGTCTCTTCCCGAACTCCGCTCATCGGTCGATGACACTGGGAATGAAGATCAACGAGATATGTTAGACACATTGGTGTCAGGCAAAAGGCTCCGAGACATCAGTGATCTTCCCTTTGATCTCATTTCTTGAGTCGCCCAAGAGAAATCAATCCAGATGTATACGGTCCTGGAGTTCGACAAAATGGCCGAAAGCCTCATATCCCCGGCTAATCCTTTTCATTTTCATCTTTTCGACCTAATCGGACATCCTTTTTTTAGCGCTGTGCTGGGATGAGTTTTTGGGTCCTTGGGCGAAAGATCCTATTTCCCTTCTCAAAATGCCCGGCCCATAGGGCTGTGATACTCCTTTTCTCAAAAGCAAACAGGAGTAGAAAAACTGGAGCCAGCGCGTCGACTGAAATATCACTCCCTAATGGTCTTGGCTCTGTTTCATGTGCGTTCTTTCTGTCGCGCCATGGTGCCCGGCGTGTCCCCGGACATCCAGGTCAAGCCTTTCCACATAGTGGACAAACTCCACATAGGCTTCCACAAACGCCCTTCCGGCTTGGGGGGAGTCCTCGGCATGTTTTTTCCTTTCAAGTGCCTCCCGGTAACGTTTTCTTATGCCCGAGGCGACCTCTTCAGTGATCAGCTTCACGAGGGGCTCTACGGTCCCCTTCTGAAGCGCCTCATCCGCTCCTTTCACAGCGGGGCCAAGGTCCGTTCCCGCCGGTTTCAGCCCATCGTAGGGGGCTCCTTCGCCTGCCCGGTGAAGCCTGACAAGGGTTTCGAAGAAGTACGTGTCGGCCAGGCGTTTTGCCTCTGGACCCAACTTCCTCACCGCCAAGGTTTGCCCGAACGCAGAGATGATCTCCTCTTCGTATTCCTTTTTCACCCATTTGAGAACAGGAAAGACAGTGCCCCTTTCGAGGGCTGTTTTTGCAGATATGATGACAGGGCCGTCAAGGGTGTCGCAGTGAGCATGCACGGCCGGCTGTATCGTAAAGGAGACAAAAAGGGCGGATAACAACAATGCCGTGGGGAGCACGATTTTCGCCTTTGGATTCATGGGATCAGCTCCTTTCTCGCGGATGATCTCAGACGGATCATCCCGTCCTCCATTTCATAGATGGTATCGAATACATCCAGAGCGCGGTGGTCATGGGTCACCACGATCACTGCGCCTTCCTGCTCGTGGGAGACTTTGCGGAACAGCTCCATCACCTGCCTTCCCCTCTGGCTGTCGAGGGCGGCCGTGGGCTCGTCTGCGAGAATGAGGCTCGGCCTGTTCGCCAGCGCCCGGGCCACGGCGACGCGCTGCTGCTGGCCTCCGGAGAGCATGGCAGGCCGGTTTTCAGCGCGGTTGGCCATACCGAGATAATCGAGAAGCTCCATCGCCCTTTTCCTGGCTTTTCTCGCCGAAGCGCCGTTCAGTTCGAGCGCGACCTGAACGTTCTCGACAGCGGACAGGAAGGGAATCAGGTTCGATTTCTGAAACACAAAGCCGATATGGTTGCGTCGAAAGGCGGTGAGGTTGGTCAGGGGGACCGGGCCGTCCATGATGAGGGAACCGTTGATGATCACCTTTCCGGAAGTCGGAGGGTTGATAAGCCCGACGGCCGTGAGGAGGGTGGATTTCCCCGAACCGCTCGGACCGAGGAGGGCGGCCACCTCTCCTGACATCACCTTGAAGCTCACGTCGCGCATGGCGACCACTTCGGTGTTGGCATGGCCGTATATTTTGGTGAGCCCCTGCGTCTCTATGGCGACATTTTGTTCCACGGTCTATCCTGAAAGCACCTCGTTCGGGTTGACTCGCATCGCCTTCCAGATGCCGAGGAGGCTTGCAAGAACCGAAATCAGAAATACGATACCGGCCAGGGCGAGGAGGTCCTGATGGAGCAAAGCCACGCGGCGGGGAAACTTCGGGAAAACCCAGTGGCCCAGGAAATAAGCAAGCCCGTACCCTGCAGCCCCAAGAAAAAAGGCCTCATGGAGAACCATTCCGAGAATCACCCGACCGGGGGCTCCGATCAGCTTCAGGAGAGCGATCTCATGGATTTTTTCGAGGGTGAGGGTGTAGAGGATCAGGGCCATGATGATGGCGGAGATGACGGTGAGCAAAATGGTGAAAAGCCCGATCTGTTTCCTTGCCCTCTCCACGGTTCCTTTGAGCACAAGTTGCCTCTCCTCTTCCTGAGTGAAGACGGAAACATCACTCCACGCAGAAATGATCGAAGCCACAGCGGCCGGATCCGCGGCAGCCGAGAGTGTTGCCGTGACCGCGCTCAACACCGGCGGGCCGAGAGCCGGAATCCCTGAAGATGGTCCAAGCGCTCGTTCCAGCAGGACGGGCTGGGAGTAACCGATATCCGTCTTTTCAGCCCGTTGAAGGCGGGCGGCCCTCTCCAGCCGTATCGCCTCAGACGGAAGGTCGAGCTGGATGGCCTGGGCATCCTCTACCGTGAAAAAGGCCATACCATCCCCTGAGGAAGAAACCATCCCCTGTGTGATGCCGACGACCATGTAGGCTTCTTTCCCGAGCTTGAGTTTTTCACCGATCTCAAGCCCCAGGCTCTGGTCCGTGATCATTTCATAGTGGGCCTGGCCGAAGGGCCTGCCGGCAGCAAGGGGCAGCCATTCTCCCCTGTCCCCCGGCCAGCTCAAACCGAGCACGGCCATTCGCAGCGGCTTGCCTCTTAGATCCCTCTGTACGGTGTGGTAGACGAATTCATGGGCACTCTCTACGCCCGGAAGGACCGCAACCCGATCCACAAGGCTCCGGGGAACCCTCGATACCTCCGCAAAGGGACCCCGGGTATTGAGCTGGACCACCCACAGGTCCGCCCCCAACCGGTTGATGAGCAACGTGGCATCTTCGATCATCCCCCGGTATATCCCCACCATGCCCATGACGATCATCATGAGCATACCGATTCCGAGGGATGTCAGGATGAACCGCCCGAGGTTGTGGCGAATGTCTTTAAGGGCAAGGTTCACGGCGCGATTTTCACCCTTCTACCCGGATAAAGCCTTTTCGAATCCCCGACGGTGATGACCGCCTCACCCGTCCTGAGCCCCTCCAACACTTCCACCCGCTCCCTACCTCTCAGGCCGAGCTTCAGGGAACGCCACGCTGCCCGGCCCTGGTCATGAACAAACACGCCCATTTCTTCCTTGTTCATCAAAAGGAGTCGAGACGGTAGGACGAGGACGTCATTCCTTTGTGCTGCTTGGATGAACACCTCTGCACGCTGCCCCACGGCCCATTTGGTCGGGAGATGATTGACCTCCACGTCAACGATGAATTGGCGGGTTTCGCGGTCGGTTTCTCGCGCCAGTCGAACGACCTTCCCTGCATAGGAGCGTTCTGCTTCAGAGCGGAACACCACTCTGGCCGGCTGTCCCAGCCCAACCTTGGCCATTTCGGTCTCGTCGACCCATGCCCTGATCCACATCCCTTCCGTGGAGATGAGAAGGAATATGGAACTGCCCGGGACCACCACATCTCCGGTGTCCCTGTCGCGGCGGACGATGAGCCCGTCAAAAGGAGATTTGATGACCGTGTCACGGAGCCTGGCGAGATGATAGTCGAGGGTGTTTTGAGCGGCGATCACGTTTTTCTGCGCCTCCAGGACGGCCGCGTTGGAGGAGGCCTGATCCGCTTCCGCGACAGCCAGGGCTCTCTGGCTCTTGTCGATTTCCGTGTCAGAGATGGACCTGCTTGCAAAGAGCCTCTGGTTGCGCTGGTGATCCCGCAAGGTTTGATCCAGGACAGCCTTGACCCGGACGGACTCGGATTTCACCCGCTCCACGGAAGCGTTCGCCGCAGCCAGGGTGGACCGGGCGATTTCCACCTGCTGTTTCAATTCGCTGTCATCCAGGCGCAAAAGCACCTGCCCCTCTTTCACCATGTCCCCCTGATCGGCGAGGATCTGAGCGATCCGGCCTGCGATCTTCGAGCTCACGACGGTCTGAACCTTCGCTTCCAGCGTTCCCGTACCCATCACTTCCGCCGTGATCTCTCCTGTCGTGACCCGGTGGGATGTCACAGGCATGGGCGAGAACCTGAGCCAGTAGACGACTGCGGCGACAATCAGCAGAAAAAGGAGAACCTTCCCCCATTTCCTCAACTTGGACATAACGTTGCTCCAGAGTCAGTGAAGACGGAAAAGCCCGTCTCACTCAGGCAGGTGAAAAAGGTTAGACGGAAAGCGATCATCGCGATCGCTCCGTCACGTTGAGTGAATGGTCGCTCTCGTGGGCCTAGATAGGCGGTGCGATCGTCACCAGAACGCGCATGTCGCTCTTCGCTTTTATGCCATGGGGTTCGGCGATGTCGGAGATGAGCACATCCCCCCGCCGGGCCGGAAGCACGGCACCATCTTTTCCCAGGAACTCCCCCTCTCCTTCAATGACCGTGATGCTCACCTGCCCTTCGATTTCGTGGGAATGGATCGGGAGCCCCTGTCCAGGTTTGAAATTGAAATTGATGATTTTGAAATAGGGGGAATCGTGCACAAGAAAGCTTTTGTGGGTCAAGTCACCGAATCCTGCGGATTCAAACAGATTCACTTTCTTCATCGGCTTTTCTCCTTTCTTGAAGCGGTAAGTAAGTGGCTGCCCGACAACGTCATTCCGAGGCTTTAGCCGAGGAATCTTGGTTTTCCAGGTTTTCGGATTCCTAAGGTTTCTCCGCCTGCTTTCACAGGGGTCGAAATGACAAAAAC
>JAGUZM010000423.1 GCA_020060805.1 Deltaproteobacteria bacterium
CCTCTCATCTCCGGGTCGAGATTGAAGGGCGTCCTCTACGTGGATTCCCTGAGCAGGCCTTACGGTTTCCGGTGGGAAGACATCTACCTCATGCGCGCCCTCAGCACCCCCATCGCAGTGGCCATCGAAAACGCACTCCTCGGAGAAAAATAGGAGGGTGCTGAAAAACACCCTACTCGCGGCGGGGCCGGAGAAACGATGCCTGATAATGCCATTGACGTCCTTAATTTCTTCATGATAGAATGATGAAAATTTATTGAGCATGATATCAAATCTGTTTCGATTCTCTTCAGTAAGGCGGCGAAGTCATGATACAGATCTTTGTCATGAACGGACCGGATAAGGGGCGCTCCTTTGAATTCAAAGGAGAAAGTGTTTCCATCGGCAGAGACGAAAAGAGCGATATGCTGATGAAGGATAGGTCGGTCTCCCGGAGGCACCTTAAGATCGAAAAAAAGGGAGATAAGTATT
The DNA here is from genome assembly GCA_020060805.1 of Deltaproteobacteria bacterium. GTDB lineage: Bacteria > Desulfobacterota > DSM-4660 > Desulfatiglandales > HGW-15 > JAHECH01. The sequence goes on from JAGUZM010000423.1 coordinate 472, forward strand.
TTATCACCGACCTGGGAAGCAAGAACGGGACTTATGTTGACGGAATACGCATAGAACCCAAGAAAGCCTGTGAAGTGAGCGAGGGGATCCCTGTCGCCGTGGGGAAGACTTTCATCGCCATCGGCAAGTCCTACCCGAACGACATGCTCGCTGTTCTCGATTCCGTCGATCTTTTCAAAGAATTGGACGAGGAAGGGGGAGCGATCAAAGACAGGCCCCTTACGGCCAAGAAGAACATGGAATTGATCTACAAGGTCTCCAATGTGCTGATGCAGTCCCTGAACATCAAAGAGGTCCTGGAAAGGGTGCTGGGTCACATCATGGAGCTCCTCAAACGCATCGACAGGGGCGTTGTGGTCCTCGTTGACAAGAAAACGGGAAATATCTCTGACGTCATTTCCATCACCAAGACGAGCAAGGACGGATCCGCGCGGGCTTTCAGCAAGACCATCGTGGAGCGGGTTCTGAGAGAACGCCAGCCCGTCACCATGCTCGACACGATGACAGAGGACGGAGCCGCGCTCTCGGAGAGCATGCGGGCCATGGAAATCAGGTCCGTCATGTGCGTCCCCCTGGTGAGCAAATCCGAGATCATCGGCGTGATCTACGTCGACTCGGTCAAGAAGCCCCATGGGTTTCGAAAAGAGGACCTCGATCTGTTGACCGCCTTGAGCAGCCCCGCAGCCCTCGCCATCGAGAATTCCGTGATCACCTGCGGGTCACAGAGGCTGGAGACCCACTAACAGGCTGCTGAAAAACACCCATCTGCTGCGTTGCCCTTATCCCTCGTTGCTGCGGCGTACTTACATGTACGCCTTCCACCCTCCGTAGCAGATTGAGTCTCGAGACCATGGGAAAGGAAGAAAACTAACGCGATTCAGGAGCCCTGCGCAGGGTCTGCTACTGCGGAGGACGGGCGCTCCTCGGGACTTTGGGCGCCTTGCATCTGGGTTTTTTTGAGCAGCCTGCGAGCAGGGGCTTTTTCAGCGACCTGCTGACCTGCCGATAAAAGCAAGCTTCCCTGGGACATGACGTGAGCGGCTCGGTTCCGACTGGACCGCTCGTTTTGTTTGTGGTAAGGAGAACAGGAGCGCTGCGGTTCGTTTTGTTGCGAGAGAGATTTTTCCGGAGGCCGAAGGGTGGTTGAAATACGCGTTGATCAGAAAATCTTCGAGCGGTTCCCCTCATTTCGCAGGGGCATTGTCGTCGCGACGAATATACAGAACGATGCTCCTTCCCCGGAACTGGAAGCGATGCTGAACGAGGCGGTTGCGGAGGCGAGCAGAAACCCCGTTGACCTCAAAGCAGACCCCCGGTTTGCGGCATGGTACGAGGCGCACCGAGGATTCGGCTCCAACCCGAACAAGTTTCCCCCCGCCCACGCAGCGCTGATCAAGAGGGCTCAGAAACCGGGAACCCAGCTCCCCCTGATCAACAGGGTCGTGGCCATCATGAACACCAATTCCATCAGGGGCGTGACGCCCGTCGGAGGGGATGACCTGGACAGGGCGGGTCCAACCCTGGAGCTCAAGTTCGCCCTGGGGAACGAAACATTCGTTCCTCTCGGTGCGCCGGACGTGACGGAGAACCCTTTGCCGGGAGAGGTGATCTACGTGGTTTCGCCCTCGGGCCAGGTCATGTGCCGGCGCTGGAACTGGCGCAACGGCCATGAAACCCGGATCACCGGGGAGACCCGAAGGATCGTCATGAACGTGGACGGTATCGGGGAGGGGTGCGAGGGCCGAACAGCGGAAACTCGGGACAGGGTGGCGGAGATGCTCCGGTCACACTGCGGGGCTGAGGTCACCGCCACGCTCCTCAGCCCTTCACAACCTTCTTTTCTTTTCGATATGTAATCCGGCAAGCCATTCGATCTGAGTGATAAGTACATTCGTTATCCTTTGGGGAGGAAAAAAAATGAAAAAAAGGACCATGACCTGCCTGATCGTGGCGGCGATTTTTTTCATATCCGCTGCCGTGGCCTCTGCGAGGCCTTTTCGACTCGGGAAATTGCCGGACAACGGCGCAAAATTCGGCTGCGGCACGTGCCATGTCAACCCTGGGGGCGGCGGGCCCAGGAACGCTTTCGGACAGGATTACGAAAAGCTGGGGCTTAAAGGGGGCGACAAGTACACCAAGGAACTGGGAGGGATGGACTCCGACAAGGACGGGATCAGCAACGATCAGGAGTTTTCTTCCGGCACCCACCCCGGAGATGCTTCATCCAAGCCGACGAGCTGAGCCCCGTTCCTCAAAGACGTCAGCTCAGACCTGAGCGCGACCCTCGCGTCGGTTCGCTCGGTTGGTAGGGGATTGAAGGCAAGGCGATGAAGAAAAACGCCCTTTATGCTGCGATGATCGCAGGCGCTGGTTTTCCGGTCTTCTACTGGGCGAGGGCCCTTACGCCCGGACTACCGTGGAGCGTCTACCTTTACGAAGCGGCTCGGCTCTGCGCGATCCTCGGGTTTGTGCTCGTTTTCTTTCAGTACGTCCTCAGCTCGAGAATAAAGTGGATCGAAAAGGGAATCGGCGTGGGTTCCCTTTTCAAAATCCACCGCAAATCCGGGGCGGTCGCTTTTTCCCTGATTTTGCTCCATCCCCCGTGCCTCCTCCTATCAGAAAGGCTCCAGGGCTATGGTGCCCCGATTCACCCCCTCAGGGTTCTCGGCGCATTGACCCTGGCCGTTCTCTGCGTTGCGGCCATTGCCGCGATCCTCGCGCCGAAGTTTCACTGGAGCTATGAAAGGTGGAGGAGGGTCCACCGCGTAGCCTATGCCGTATTCCCGATGGCCCTGGTCCACTGCTTCTTCATCGGGTCGAGTGTCCAGAAAGCGCCTGTCAAGGTCTTCTGGCTTATCCTCGGGGCGGGTTACCTGGCGATCCTAGCGCACAAGCTTATCCGGCGGTCGGTGTTGAAGCGCCATCCCTCCAGGGTGAAGGGGGTCTTTTGATGGCCTGGGCTCAGAGGCTTTTTCAGGAAGCTGCTACTGTACTGAGTCAGAAATTCTTTACCAAATGGAGCTGAGCCGAAGCCCCCGGGGGCATTTAATTATTCACCTTTTTTTTGACTCAGGACACTGACCCTTCCGGCTCCAGCTTTTCTATCCGGCAGCTTCGCGATGAGCAGGACGCTCAGCAACGGAATGACGGCAAGGCAGGCGAGGACAGGGCGAATCGAAAACATATCCGAGAGCTTCCCTGCCAGGGGCGTCATCATCCCTCCGGTTCCCCATGCCAATCCCATCATGAGACTGGAAACCATGGATCTGCCCTTGGGTGCGATCTCCTGAGCCAGGGTCACCCCCAAGGGGAGGGTGGCCATCAAGAAGAAACCTGAAAAAAAGGCGCTCAGGTAAACCATTTGGCCGGGCGACAGGAGGAGCAAATACAGGCTCGGCGTGGCAAGGGCATGGCTCCAGTAGAAGATGGGTTTGGCCCCAACCCTGTCCGAGAGGTGGCCTGCGATGACCCCGCTCACGGCGCCTGCCACGGTGAAGATGGAGACGATGACCCCTATGGAAGCGAGGGTGAAACCCTGGTTCGCGTAGTAGATGGGCAGGAAGGTCATGAAAGCCTGGCCGGCGAAAGATCGCAGAAACATGATCGTCCAGATCAGGAGAATGGGCTTCCACACCGCCCCGAACGCTTCCTTGATAGACCCCATAAACCCGAGATGCTTCAAACCCTCGCCCGCGGGCAGGGGGACCAGCCTGACGAGAAAAGCCGTCAGGATAAGGCCGAAGACCATGGTGTACGGCGTTGCCTCCAGCCCGTAGGATTGGACGAAAAAGGCGATGAAAACAGGTCCCAATCCAAAAGCGAGGGTTCCCCCGAGGTTGAAAAGGGACATGGAGAGTCCAAAATGGGAACCGGCATGCTGGGAGACCATGGCTGCGGAGGTGGGATGAAACATGGAGACACCGATGGAGCCCAGGGAAACGAATAGGAGGAGAAGCAGGAAGGAAGGAGCGATCCCTACGAGGGGCATGAACACGGTGGCGAGCAACGGGCCGCCCAGGAGAAAGAAGCGGGTCCGGTAATGATCCGCGATATACCCTGCTGAAGGCTGGACCACGAAGGCAAGAAAACGGCTGAGCCCTGCAAGAAACCCGACCTGGGTCAGGGTGAGTCCCAGCTTGGCGACGAAGAGAGGGAGAAGGGGAGTGAAAAACGAGGCATAGAAGTCACCCGTAAAATGCACCAGGGATAGGGCAAGGATAACTTTTAAGTCTGCTTTCATGGCGAGATCGGAAACTCCCCTTTCCGGGGCATCGGCCCGGGGATCACGAAGAACTCTGGAATTAGATCCATCGGCATTTCAAGTCAAGAATATTCTTTTTGTTTCTCAAATCGCCTCCTTCAGGCTGATTGCGGCAGCCCCGGAGCCAATTTAACGATTGACAGCGAGAGCGGGTTTTTACTATATTTCCCGCTAATCTCAAGGAGTTCGCCGCAGTAAAGAACAAGGCGGCATACAAAGGGATGGATATTCGCAACAGGGGAGGGGAGAGTTGAACGAGGAATCCCTCCAAAAGGCAGACCCTGAGGTTTCAGGAGCTATCCGGTCGGAGATCATGAGGGAGAAAAACACCCTGGTCATGATCGCCTCCGAAAACTACGCCTCCAGGGCGGTCCTGGAAGCCCAGGCCAGCGTGATGACCAACAAATACGCTGAGGGCTACCCTCAGAAAAGGTATTACGGCGGTTGCGAGTACGTGGATATTGTCGAAAGGCTCGCCATGGACAGGGCGCGAAAACTTTTCGGGGTGGAGCATGCGAATGTGCAACCCCATTCCGGTTCACAGGCCAACATGGCAGTCTATCTTGCTTTCCTGAAACCGGGGGATACGATCCTGGGCATGGACCTCTCCCACGGCGGCCATTTAACCCACGGAAGCGCGGCCAATTTCTCCGGTAAGCTCTTCAACACCGTCTCTTACGGCGTGGATTCGAAAACAGGCCTGATTGACTACGGCCGGTTGAGTGACCTGGCGGAAAAGCACAAGCCAAGGATGATCATCGCCGGCGCGAGCGCGTACCCAAGGATCATCGATTTCCACCTATTCAGCGACATCGCGCAGCGTGCGGGCGCGTATCTCATGGCAGACATCGCCCATATCGCGGGGCTCGTTGTGGCGGAACTCCATCCCTCACCCG
>JAGUZM010000494.1 GCA_020060805.1 Deltaproteobacteria bacterium
CGCATGCCAACGCCGACAATCGAAACCTTGGCGATGTTCTCGTCGCCCATCACCTTTTCTGCGCCTATCTGCGTGGCCACCTGGCTGACAAGCTTCATGCTCTTCTGAAAATCCGATTTGTTGACCGTGAACGTGAGGTCTGTTTTTCCCCCTTCACTGGGGTTCTGGATGATCATGTCCACGATGATTCCCGAGTTGAGCAAGGGCTCGAAGATTCGCGCAGCCGTACCAGGCCTGTCAGGGACTTTCTTGACGGTTATCCTCGCCTCGTTCTTGTTGTAGGCGACCCCAGACACCATCACCTTTTCCATGTCCTTTGTTTCAGCGACCACCATGGTCCCCCTTTCTGAAGTAAAAGTTGATCTCACATGAATAGGCACATCGTATTTTTTCGCAAATTCCACGGACCGGATCTCCAGAACTTTCGCGCCGAGGCTAGCCAGCTCCAGCATCTCGTCGTAAGAGATGGAGTCCATCTTCCTCGCCTTCGGGCAGATGTTGGGATCCGTGGTGTACACCCCTTTTACGTCCGTGTAGATCTCGCAAACCTCTGCCTTGAGGGCAGCAGCCACGGCAACGGCCGTCGTATCTGACCCGCCGCGGCCCAGGGTGGTGATGTTTCCATGCTCATCCAGCCCCTGAAAACCGGCGATGGCGATGATCCTGTTTTTTTCGAGTTCCTCCATCACCCTGGCGGTGTCAATCTCATGAATCCTCGCTTTGCCGTAAAGCATATCCGTGTGGATCGCCACCTGGAAACCCAGAAGGGACCGGGCATCGAAACCCATCGATTTTACAGCCATGGCGAAAAGGGCGACCGTCATTTGCTCCCCGGTGGCCATGAGGACATCCAGCTCTCTCGGGTCCGGATCATCACACATCTGGTGGGCCAGCTTGATGAGGCTGTCTGTCTGTCCGGCCATGGCCGAGAGAACAATCACCATCTTGTGACCCTCTTTGTAACTTTCAAGGACTCTCTGGGCAACATTCCTGATTTTCTCGATGCTGCCGACCGACGTGCCTCCGTATTTCTGTACGATCAATGCCATCGTTAACCTCTTTTTCCTCAAATAATAATGCCACGTCCCGGGAATTCCACGAATGACTCCGAGGACGAAATCAGTCATAAGCTTTTTGAAACAGTTCGCAGGGCGCTGGAAAATTCCCTGTCCCCAGCCTGATGGAAGGGTTCACCGGGTGACCCTATATACACGATAGCAAAAGGGGACACAAGAGGATAAATGAGGGGGTGCGGCGGCCTCGTGCAAGCACCCCTTGAGACTTCTCGCGTCTTTTGCGCCCCAAAGCGCCAATGGTGGGGGGATTGGATTATTTGAGGGGCCTTTTTTTTTCGATGGCTCCCACGATCTCAGCCGGCCGGGGAGAGCGGCCGGTGAGGGTGAATTGGCGGGAATGGTCGTCGAGAATCTGGAGCTCAACCGTGAGGGTGTGCTCGGGCAGAATCTCCGGCCACCGGTTGGCCCACTCCAGGACCACGACTCCCCCGCTGTGAAGATATTCTTCCAGGCCTGCAGAGAGAACTTCAGCCAGGGTTTCCAGGCGGTAGACGTCCATGTGGAACAGGACGACCCTTCCCTGGTGCTCGTTGACGAGGGCAAAGGAAGGGCTGGTGATGACCGTTTTGGGGCTGACGCCGAGGCCGTGGGCGATCCCTTTGGTGAGCCAGGTTTTTCCGCTGCCCAGCTCACCCACGAGGGCGACGACGTCACCCTCGGCCAGGAGAGCGCCGATCTCTCGGCCAAGCCGGATCGTCTCCTCCTCCGAATTGCTGATGATGGTGACGTGTCGTTCTTTCAAATGGCAAAACCAAAAAGGGGAAAAAAGTGACTAGAGTGAAATAAAGTTCGAAGTGTCTAAAGTGACAAAAACAAAAACGAATCACGAAAACACGAAATTTAGAAAGCACGGAAGAAATATCAAAAGGGCTGGTAGAGATCCTCGTGCAGAGGTCCTGTTTCAAGAGGCCAATCTCCGCGGCCGAGTGAAGTCATGAGCCAGGGGACCACATCCAGCAGTTCCCCTGCCAGCACCCCTGCCTGCCCCTCGGTCTCTGCGAGGAAGTCGGCAGCAAGGCCATGAAGGTAAACGCCGGCCACAGCCGCTTTTCCCAGAGGCCAACCTCTGGCCAGAAAACCACCGATGAGCCCCGTGAGAACATCACCGGAACCGCCGCTCGAAAGGACCGGGTTGCCCGTGGGGTTAATGCAGGTCTCACCCCCAGGCTCCCCGATCAGGGTTCTCGCCCCTTTCAGCACGACCGTGCACCCATGCCTTTCAGTGAAACGGGAGATCGTCTCAACCCGATCGCTTTGGACCTCGATGTTCTTGACACCCGCAAGCCTCGCCATTTCGCCTGGATGGGGGGTCAGGATGACCCTGCCCCTGCACGCTCGGAGCGCCGAAAGGTCTTCGGACAGGGCATTGAGTCCATCGGCGTCGATCACCATGGGCAGCGGGCACAGGGACACGATCCGCCTCACAAGGTCGCATGTCTCAGGATGGGTGGAAAGGCCGGGACCTATGGCAACGGCGGTCTTGCCTTCCACCAGTCTGAGAAGGTCCTTCTCTGCCTGGAGGGAAAGGGTCCCATCCGGAGTCTCAGGTAGAGGGAAGGTCATGGCCTCCGTCAATTTTTCCTCCACGACGGCGTTAAGGCTTCTCGGGATACCCAGGGTGACGAGCCCCGCGCCTGCCCGGAGCGCCCCGAGGGATGTCAATGCCGCAGCCCCTGTTTTGCCGGTGGAGCCGGCAAGGACGAGCAGATGCCCTCGATCGCCCTTGTGGATGTCCTGCTTCCCGAAGGCGAGTAAATCCCGGAAGTCGTCAGGTTCAAGGAGGCGGTATTTTACCGGAATCCCGTCAGAGACCGTTTGGGGTATACCGATATCGATCCGGACCAGACGGCCCACCAGCCCTGCGCCGGGGAAGAGCAGCTGCCCCACTTTCGGGAAACCGAAGGTTACGGTCAGGTTTGCCCTGACCGCGGTCCCCAGGATTTGACCCGAGTCAGCGTTGAGGCCTGAAGGGATGTCGACACTGCAAACAGGCTTTTTCGAGCTATTCACTTCCTCGATGACCTGCTGAAAAAAGCCCCGCACAGGCGCGTTCAGCCCGGTTCCAAGGATGCCGTCCACGATGTAATCGCACGCGGGAAGGAGGGGGGATATTTTCCGCCATTCCGCAGGGCGAGGCGCTTCCACTATATCGACACCCATACGCCGGATGATGCTGAGGTTCAACAGGGCATCCCCGGTGATTTTACCCGCTTCTGCCAGAAGGATGACCTTGACGCTCATCCCTGCCCTGTGGAGATAGCGGGCCATGACATAGCCGTCGCCCCCGTTGTTCCCCGGCCCGCACAGGATAACCACGGGGGAGCCGGGCATGGGGTCAAAGTGCTCGAGGAATACGCGGGCTGCGCCTCTGGCCGCGTTTTCCATCAGAACAGCACCCGGAATGCCCATCTCTTCGATGGCCATCCGATCCATTTCCTTCATCTCAGCGGACCTGACCACTCTCATCGCTTTCCTCGAGGACAACCATCGCCGCACCGTACGCCCCCTCGTCGGAGAGGCTGAGGTGAAGGCGGGTGATTTTTTTCTCCCTGCAAATATCGGAGGATTTTCCCTGGAGTCTCAGCCCGGGTTTGCCGCCGGGAAAGTGAAAGACCTCGATGTCTTTCCATCGAACACCCTTGCGCATGCCCAACCCCAGGGCCTTGGAAAAGGCTTCCTTTGCGGCAAAACGCAGGGCAAAGGAAGAGGGCGGGTGGGGCTTGTTGAAGCAGAGGGCAGCCTCCTGAGGGGTAAAAACCCTTTGGACAAAACGATCCCCCCACCGTTTCAGCATGGTTTCGATGCGGGGGATATGAACGAGGTCAATGCCTATGCCGTAGATCATGAGGGAAAAAAGTGCCTAAAGTGAAATAAAGTTCGAAGTGTCTAAAGTTTAAAGTGTCTAAAGTTACAAAGACAAAAACATCAATCACGAAAGCACGAAAGAATGAAAACACGAAAAAGAAAGTGCCTAAAGTGCACTGAAGAGTGCCGTGAGACGAGTAATAAGTCCGACTCGTTGCTCTACCCTGCAGTCTGCTGAAAAACACCCAGATACAAGGCGCCCGAAATCTCTTGGAGTGAGGCGTACAAACAGGTACGCCGCAACGACGAGAGATGACCCGTCCTCCGCAGTAGCGTTGCTACGGAGGATGGATGCTACGGAGGATGGAGGGCAACGCCGCAGATGGGCGCTTTTCAGCAGACTGCTAGAAGTCCTTGATGAGATCGACCATCTCCCTGACCGCTCTTTCAAACCCCACGTAGATCGCCCTCGTGACGATGCTGTGGCCGATGCTGTACTCCTCCACTCTTGGAAGGGACCGGAACCGCTTCACATTCACATAGTTCAGGCCGTGGCCCACGCTGATGCGTAAATCCAGGCTGAAGGCCGTGTCTACGGCTTTAGCGAGGCGATCGAAACGCTCCCGCGCTTCTGACTCCTTCCTGGCCTCCGAGTAATGTCCCGTGTGCAGCTCGACGATATCGGCGCCGATGTGGTGTCCGATTTCAATCTGCACAGGGTCAGGGTCAAGAAATAGGCTGACATGAATCCCTTTATCCTTCAGTTGCCTGATGACTTTCCGGTAAAGGTCCGGGTTGGACCTTACGTCCAGCCCCCCTTCGGTGGTCAGCTCTTCCCTCCGTTCAGGCACCAGGGTCACCAGGTCCGGTTTCACCCTCCGGGCAATGCGGATCATTTCAGGCACAGCGGCCATCTCCAGGTTGAGCTTGGTCTTCACGGTCTGGCGAAGCAGGTTCAGATCCCGGTCATTGATGTGCCGGCGGTCTTCCCTCAGATGACATATGATCCCTTCAGCTCCGGCCAGTTCCGCGATTCCTGCTGCGAGCACCGGGTCAGGTTCCGAGATGCCCCTGGCCTGACGAACCGTAGCCACATGATCGACATTGACGGCCAAACGTGCCATAGGTCTCACTCCTTTTGCCCTCAGGGGCTTAACAACGTGTTCAGAAAAGCTCTAAGTGTCCTCGACAAGAGCGAGAAGCCTCTCCTGCTCACGGGTCATTCGAGCCGCCTCGCGGGGGGACTTCTCGTGATCATAGCCGAGAAGGTGCAGAATGCCGTGGATCAGGAGCCTGAAAATGGTTCGCTCCAAAGGTTCGCCTAACCTGGCTGATTCTGCCAGGGCGGTATCCACCGAAACGACGACGTCTCCCAACAGGTCCGTCGGGAGAGGAG
>JAGUZM010000617.1 GCA_020060805.1 Deltaproteobacteria bacterium
AAATTTGACATTGTTTGGGGTTTCGGATTTCGATATTCGAATTTGATCATGATACGGCTCGGGAGGCATCAAGGTACAAGCAGTCGCGTTTCAACCGGGGGATGCTTAGAGGGTAACTGCCGTGTTCAGGCAACAGCTCGTCAACTGGATCAACCTGGGCGCCATGTATGCGCTTCTTGCCATCGGCTACACGATGGTCTACGGCATCGTGAAGCTCATCAACTTTGCCCATGGCGAGATCTTCATGACCGGCGCTTTCTTCACCTGGTGGTTCATGACAGCCCTGGATGTGCCATTTCCTATCGCTTCTCTCATCGGCATCATCCTGGCGACCGCCCTGGGGGTGGGAGTGGAACGGGTGGCCTACAGGCCGCTTCGGAATGCCCCGCGGTTCGCCGTGGTGATCAGCGTCCTCGGCATGTCTATCTTTCTCCAGAACATGGCGCGAATCGTCTGGGGCGCTGAGTTTCAGGTTTTCGAGGTGGACTTCGGAAGACCTCCCATCATCTTGGGCGATGTGGTGATCCCATTCAAGAAAGTGTTCATTCTCCTGGTCTCTCTTGCCTTGATGGCCGGGCTGAGCTTGTTTGTGAAGCGGACGTACCTCGGCAAGGCCATGAGAGCCACGGCGGCGGACCGGGAAGCTGCGGAGATGATGGGGATCAGCGCAAATGCCGTCATCGTCCTCACGTTTATGGTGGGGTCATCCCTTGGGGCGGTGGCCGGTATTCTTTATGCGATCAATTATAACAGCATTGATCCGTACATGGGTTTCAACGCGGGAATGAAGGCTTTTGCCGCGGCTGTGCTCGGCGGGATCGGCAACATCTACGGTGCGATGGTAGGGGGTCTTCTTTTGGGGATCTTTGAGGGTGCGGGCGCGGCGTACATCTCCTCCATGTACAGGGATGCGATCGCTTTCGCCATCCTCATTCTGGCACTGATTCTGAGGCCTGAGGGCCTGCTGGGAGAGTGGAGAAGCGGTGAAAAACCGAAAGCTCGATGATCTGAAGGGCGGATCTCAGGCGACGACGGCCGCAGGGGCGCCGGAAAAAGCACCTCTCCTGAGGCTGGCTCAGACATTGGCCGTCTCAAAATGGTACATGAAGGGAGCCATTGTTTTGGCCTGCATGCTCATCCCTCTCCTCATCCAGAGCAACTATGCCATGAGGGTGATCATCTACATCTATCTCTATATCGTGCTTGCCCTTGGGCTGAATGTGGTCATGGGATTCACCGGTCTTCTAAACATCGGTCATGCCGCCTTCTACGCGACCGGCGCCTACACCACCGCCATCCTGATGACCGTGTACGGCATGTCCTTCTGGCTGACCGTTCCGGTGGGGATGGGTCTCGGTGTGCTTCTAGGTATGGCCATCGGGTTCCCCGCCCTGAGGCTCCGGGATGACTATCTCGCCATGGTGACCCTCGGTTTCGGCCAGATCGTCTACATCGTGGCGAACAACTGGATGTCCCTCACCAGGGGACCCAGGGGTATCCCGGCCATCCCGCCGCCGGAGCTCTCCCTTTTCGGCCGGGGGCTGGTGATCGAAAACTACACGTCATTTTACTATCTCATTTTCTTCTTCGTTATTTTAACCGTGCTGGCCTGCATCCGCGTCAGGGATTCGCGGGTGGGCCTTGCGTGGATGGCGATCAGGGAAGACGAGGACGTGGCGTCTGTCATGGGGATCCATCTGGGTTTCTACAAAACCCTCGCCTTTGCCTTCTCAGCAGCCCTGGGAGCGCTCGCTGGGAGCTTTTTCTCCGTGTTTCAGTCTTTTGTGAGCCCGAACAGTTTCACCATCCTGGAATCCGTGGTGATCGTCACGATCCCGATCCTGGGCGGGCTCGGGAGCATTCCGGGCACCATCCTGGGTGCGGCTGCGATGATCGGGGTTCCGGAGGTTTTCAGGTCGGCGAGCGAGTACCGGATGGTTGCTGTGGGCGCTTTCATGGTCCTGATGATGATCTTCAGGCCGGAAGGCCTGCTTGGGAAAAAGCTTTTTCAGACGACCTACAAGGTGTAGCCCCGTGTCCGTGCTTTCCGTGAGATCCTTGACCAAGCATTTCGGCGGCCTCAGCGCCCTGGATGGTTTTGACCTGGAAGTGGAAAGGGGCGAGATCGTGGGGATCATCGGGCCGAACGGTTCCGGCAAGACGACCTTTTTCAACGTCCTGACAGGCGTCTACCAGGCGAACGGCGGGCACATCTACCTGGAGGGTGTGCCGGATGACATCCTTCGCAGAAAGACCCATGAAATCATTTCCCTGGGCATATCCAGGACCTTTCAGAACCAGCGGCCGTTCAACAACCTTTCCGTCCTGGAAAACGTCATCGTGGGAGGTCACTGCAGGACCAGGGCCGGCATTTTTTCCGCGTTGCTGAGGTTGCCTGCGGGCCGCAGGGAAAGAGACTGGATCAGGGGGCAGGCCCTGGAAGCGATGAGCCTTTTCGGCGACCGCCTGACAGGCATGAAAGACATGCCCGCATGGACCCTGTCCTACGCGAACCGGAGGCGGCTGGAAATCGCCCGCGCCCTGATCTCAAGGCCAAAAGTCCTCCTCCTTGACGAACCGACGGCAGGGATGAATCCGGCGGAATCCATGCAGATGGTCAAAAACATCCTGGAGATCAACAAGGCTGGGGTCACGGTGCTGGTGATCGAGCATGACATGAATTTTATCAAGAAACTCTGTCACCGCGTGGTAGCACTCGACTACGGGCAGAAAATCGTCGAAGGGTCCTTTTCCGAAGTGCGAAACCACCCGAGGGTCATTGAAGCCTATCTGGGAAAAGAGTAGGGAGAATAAAGAAACAGAAATCCTAAACCGGAAACTCGAAACAATATCGAATGACCCGACTTCAAATGACCGAAAGGAAAACTTCTGCTGTCTTGAATCGCCTTTGAATTGATCGTTGGAACATTTGGTATTTGTGCTTGTTTCGGATTTCGATATTCGGATTTACCTGGCTTTCGCTTTGCAGAAAGACAAACGTATCGGACCGAGAGGCAGGAGATGTTGAAGATAAGCCATGTCACGACGCACTATGGTCCTATCAAAGCCCTGAATGACGTGAGCGTCGAGGTGGGTGAAAGGGAGATCGTTTGTCTCCTGGGGGGGAATGCTTCGGGAAAATCCACCACCATGAAGACCATTCTGGGGATTGTGAGGCCCACCCAGGGAACCGTGGAATTCATGGGGGAGCGGATCGACGGTCTTCCGACCCACAGGGTCGTGCGAAAAGGGATTTCCCCCGTCCCTGAGGCGCGAAGGATTTTCGGCCGCCTGTCGGTTCGGGAAAACCTGGAAATGGGTGCTTTCATGCACCGGCACAGCAAGCCATACGATATCGAAAAAGAGATGGAAGAGGTGTTTCATCTTTTCCCTCGCCTCAGGGAGAGGCTGGATCAGGATGGCATCACCCTGAGCGGAGGGGAGCAACAGATGCTCGCCATCGGCCGCGCCCTCATGGCCAAGCCGAAGATGATCATCATGGATGAGCCTTCCATGGGGCTTTCGCCGGCCCTGGTGAACGAAGTCTTTGAAATCATCAAGAGGGTGAGCGGGATCGGTATCCCGATCTTTTTTGTGGAGCAGAATCTGCGAAAAGCCCTGTCCATCGCCAACAGGGGGTATATCCTGAACGGGGGGCAGATCGTCCTTGAGGATTCGGCGGAGAATCTCCTGAAGGACGAGAATGTGATCAAAGCGTATCTTGGAGAAGAGGAGTGAGACGGTAACCAAGGCAGGATTTCCTAACCCAATTCAAAAGGAGGTCGGTATGAAGAAAGTTGTGTTGGCAGTCGTGTTGGCAGTGGTCGTGGGGTTTGTTTTTTCTTCCACAGCGGCGATGGCGCAGGAACCTCTGGGCATAGGGCTCTGTGCTCCCATGAGCGGCGGCGCAGCTTCCTGGGGGAAGAAGGCGGATGCGGGTACGAACTTCGCGATCGAGCGGATCAATGCCGCAGGGGGTGTCAAACCCAAAGGAGAAAAAACAGCCCGCATGCTCAAATTGATCGAGGTGGCGGATGACAAGAATGATCCCCGAGAGGGTGCCGCCATCGCCCAGCGTTTCGTGGATAACAAGCAGATTCTCGCCATGGTCGGTCCCATCACCAGCACCGTGGCCCTTGCCGGCGCCCCTATCCTGAACAAAG
>JAGUZM010000161.1 GCA_020060805.1 Deltaproteobacteria bacterium
AAAGAGGCGGAGCGATGTCTTCAGTGCAAGAATCCTTCCTGCGTCGATGGGTGCCCCGTCGGTATCGATATCCCCGGGTTTATCAACCTCCTCAAGGAAAGGGAGTTCACCAAGTCCATACGGCATATCTGGAAGAGCAACAGCCTCCCCGCTGTTTGCGGAAGGGTCTGCCCCCAGGAAATCCAGTGCGAGGGCAAGTGCATCCTCGCCAAGAAGGGCGATTCCGTCGCCATCGGAAATCTTGAGCGCTACGTCGCAGACCGTGAAAGAGCTGTGGGCAAAGGTGACCTTCCCCCGAAGGCCGCGCCCACCGGTAAGAGGGTGGCTGTGGTGGGCTCCGGGCCCTCAGGGCTCACGGTGGCCGGGGACCTCATCCTCAAAGGCCATGAGGTCACCGTGTTTGAGGCATTCCACAAGCCGGGAGGCGTCCTTGTTTACGGCATTCCTGAATTCAGGCTTCCCAAAGAGATCGTTTTCTCCGAGGTGAACTACATCGAGCGACTGGGAGTCAAGCTGGAATGCAACGCCGTGGTAGGGGCGTCCATTACCCTGGATGAGCTCTTCGAAGAGGGCTATGATGCCATCTTCCTGGGCGTCGGGGCCGGGCTTCCTCGGTTCCTGAACATCCCGGGGGAGAACCTGATCGGCATTTATTCGGCCAACGAATACCTCACCCGGTCCAATCTCATGAGAGCCTACCGTTTTCCGGAATACGATACCCCCATCGTCATCGGCAAAGACGTGGTGGTTTTCGGGGCGGGAAATGTGGCCATGGATTCAGCGAGGACGGCCATGCGCCTTGGAGCCGACCGGGTGCGAATCGTCTACCGCCGTTCCAGGGATGAGATGCCTGCCCGTATCGCGGAGATTCATCACGCGGAAGAAGAGGGTATTGAATTTCACCTGCTGACCGCACCGACGCGGTTCCTCGGGAACGGCAAGGGCCGTGTCGAGGCGGTGGAGTGCCTCCAGATGCGCCTTGGCGAGCCGGATGAATCCGGACGGCGCCGGCCTGTGCCGGTCGAGAATTCCAAGTTCCGCCTCGACTGTGACCTTGCGGTCATCGCCGTGGGCGCCGGGGCCAATCCTTTGCTGACGAAGAAGACGCCGGGGCTTCAACTCAACAAGTGGGGCTACATCATCGCCGACCCTGAAACAGGCAAGACCACCAAGAAAGGGGTGTGGGCCGGCGGGGACATCGTTACAGGCTCAGCCACGGTCATCCTGGCCATGGGCGCTGGCAGAAAAGCCTCTGAATCGATGCACAAATACCTTACCCTGGGGTGGTGAGAAAAAACCTTCTCCTCTCCTTTCAGCTCCGGCCGCGGGTTTGCAAAGCGTGCGCTCTTGGGAGGGGAGCGAGGTTTTCTTATTCGGGGATGAAAACCCTATCCCGGTAGTATCGCAGCTCCTCTATGGATTCCCGGATATCATTGAGGGCGAGGTGGGTCTTCTTCTTCCGATAGGCAGACAGGGAAGGGTACCACCGCCTCACCAGTTCCTTTATGGAACTCACGTCGACGATGCGGTAGTGGAAAAATTCTTCCAGCCTGGGCATGTGCCTGACGAGGAACCGCCGATCCTGCCAGATTGAATTCCCGCAAAGGGGGGATTCACCCTTCTTGCAGTGCTTTGAAACAAACCCGAGGATTTCTTCCTCTGCCTTTCGGCAGTCGTAGACGGAGGCTTTCACCCGATCGACCAGGCCCGAAGCCCGATGCTGCTTCTTGCTCCAAGCCTCCATGTTTCTCAGGACAGCGTCAGGATGGTGGATCGCGATCGCCGGGCCTTCAGCCAGTATCCCCAGATCGCTGTCCGTCACGATGGCGGCTATCTCCAGAATGACCTCCTTTTCCGGGTCGAGGCCGCTCATTTCCAGATCCATCCAGACCAAGTTTTTCCTCAAGACCCACCCTCCGTCGAAGCCTTGAAACACCGTAAAATCCAACCCCCCGCAGGGGTTTGGAAACAGAGGGGCCAGTATATAGGGGAAACACGGCGAGGTGTCAAAACAAATCCTCATTCCTTGTCTTGACATTTTATGGCGAATTCGTTAAATATAATTAGCTAAAAATGGCCTATAATTATGCTTGCTGGCAACATGCGGCGGGTTTTTCCTTTCCCATGAAACAGGAACTCCCGGTGGAGGCTGGCGGGCTTTTTCAGAACCCTGGCGGAAAAGCAAGTTCATTTCCGTTGATTTTTCAGAACTATTCTGCGAAGGTGAGCAGTCAGCCCTGCCTACCGGCTCAGCTTATTCAGCAGAAGGGGGTACCATGATCGACCGTTACTCGCGCCCGGCCATGGCGCGTATCTGGGATGCAGAGAATCGGTATGCCAAGTGGCTCGAAGTGGAGATAGCCGCCTGCGAAGCCATGGCCGAGGAGGGGCTCATCCCTCCCGAATCCCTGGACAACATCAAGAAGAAAGCGCGCTTTTCCGTGGACCGCATCCTCCAGATCGAGGAGGAGACCAAGCACGACGTCATCGCCTTCCTCACGAACGTGGCCGAGTACGTAGGGCCTGATTCCCGCTTCATACACCTGGGGCTCACCTCCTCCGACATCTTGGACACCAGCTTCGCCATGCTCCTCAGGGACGCGATGACGATGATCATCGACGATCTCAAACAGTTCATGGCTGTCATCAAGAACAAAGCTGTGGAGCACAAACATACCGTGATGATCGGACGCTCCCATGGAATACATGCGGAGCCGATCACCTTTGGCCTCAAGCTGGCGGTCTGGTACTCTGAGCTGAGGCGCAACCGGCACAGGCTCGAGGAAGCCCTGAAGGTGATCAGCTACGGGAAGCTTTCAGGAGCAGTGGGCACCTTTGCCAACGTCTCACCCAGGGTGGAAGCCTCAGCGTGCAGAAAACTCGGCCTGACTCCGGCGGAGATATCGACCCAAATCCTTCAACGCGATCGTCATGCCCAGTACTTCGCCGCCTTGGCGATTCTGGCAGGAACCATGGAAAAAATCGCGGTGGAGATCCGCCACCTTCAGAGGACCGAAGTGCTCGAAGCAGAGGAGGCTTTTGAAAAAGGCCAGAAAGGATCCTCTGCCATGCCGCACAAAAAAAACCCCATCGGCGCTGAAAACATCAGCGGCCTCGCCCGACTGGTTCGGGCGAACTCTCTGGCAGCGATGGAGAATATGGCCCTCTGGCACGAAAGGGACATCAGCCATTCTTCCGTGGAACGGGTGATCGGCCCGGACACCACCATCCTGATCGATTACATGCTGCACCGGCTGTCGAGGATCGTGAAGAACTTGGTCGTTTATCCTGAGCGGATGAAGGAGAATCTCCACAAGATGAAAGGGCTCATTTTTTCTCAACAGGTGCTCCTGAAGTTGAGCACCCTCGGCCTGAGCAGGGAAAAGGCCTACGAGATGGTCCAGAGGAGCGCCCTCAAGGTCTGGGATACGGGAGAGGACTTTCATTCCCTTCTTCTGGAAGACGCGGAGCTACGGAAGTATGTCACAGAGAAGGAGCTGGAGGAGATCTTCAGCATCGCTTATCACCTCAAACATGTGGATGACATTTTCGAGCGGGTTTTTGTGTAGCCTTTCCCGGCAGGGTCCTATGCTCGGTTTTTGCCGCAATCTTTAGGAGTCGTCACTCAAATCAGGAGGTTTTGGGCACACCCATGAAAGCGACGAACGTTGGTTCTCGGTCCCGCTGCAACGCATGTCTTTTCTCGTCCTTTTTCCTTTCACTCCTATTCCTCTTTTTCGCACCCACTGACCTGCACGCTGCCAAGGGGCAGGGCGAAACCAAGGGAGGCCCGGTGCCGGCAGGCCTGCTGAAGTGGCCTGAAAGAGGGTCGGAGTACGCCATTATCGTAGACAAGTCGGCGCAGAAGGTCTTCGTTTACCACAGGGACAACCCCCATGAGCCGGCGAGGACTTTCACCTGCTCCACGGGTGAAAACCAGGGGCCCAAGGCCATCAAGGGCGACAGAAAAACGCCGGAGGGCATCTACT
The DNA here is from genome assembly GCA_020060805.1 of Deltaproteobacteria bacterium. Lineage (GTDB taxonomy): Bacteria > Desulfobacterota > DSM-4660 > Desulfatiglandales > HGW-15 > JAHECH01. Next base: position 3,990 of record JAGUZM010000161.1, read on the forward strand.
TCTTCACCCACACCATTGACAAGAAAGATCTCGCCCCCATCTACGGATCCCTCGCGATTCCCCTGAATTACCCCAATGTCGTTGACAAGACGGATGGCAAGAGCGGTTACGGCATTTGGTTCCACGGCACAAACAAGCCATTGAAACCGCGCGACACGAACGGCTGCATTGTGCTTGAAAATGGAGACATTTTTGAGCTCGCCTCCTACATCACCCTGAACGACACGCCTGCCCTCATTTACGAAACCCTGGAAATGGCGGCTCCGGAGGATGTGACCGGCGAGGCGCAGGCGTTACAGGGTTTGATCGAGACCTGGCAGAAAGCGTGGGAGGAAAAGGCCATCGACACCTACGCCTCCTTTTACAGTTCCAGGTTCAGCGGCTCAGGCAAGGATCTGAAGGAATGGAAGGAATACAAAAGGGGCCTTGCGAAAAAATACCACTCCATCGATGTGGAGATCGAGAACCTCAGGATCCTGAGAAACGGGGGCCTCGTGGTTGCCACCTTCAGGCAGGACTACGCTGCAGAGGGGTTCCGCAGTGTCGGGGACAAGACGCTCTTCTTCCAGCAAAACAGCGACGAATGGAAAATCGTGGGAGAGACTTTCAGGCCTCCAGTCCTCACCCGCCTCGCCGCGGTTCGCAAAGAGGCTGCCCCCGCGCCCGTGAAGGAAACCGTTTCCGTCACCGACCAGATCAACGCCTTCTTGAGCTCATGGGAAAAAGCCTGGGAGCAGAAGCAGATCGATCCCTACATTTCCCTGTACGACCCCGGGTTCAGTTCGCAGGGCATGAATCTCAGGAAGTGGAAGCTCCACAAGCAGAAACTCAATAGGAAATACGCAACGATTGAAGTCGATATCGCCGAGGTGAAAATCGAGCAGGCCTCCGACCACACGGCAACGGTCATCTTCAAACAAACCTACACAACCGAAGAATACCGGGACGTGGGTCTGAAGAATCTCCTCCTGGTGAAAAAGAACAAGCAGTGGAAGATTAAGGAGGAAGAATGGAGACCCCTGAACAGGGAAGACCAGCCCTAAAGCGGAGCCCCTACCAGGAACGGTTTCTCACAATCGTGGTGATGGGAGGGCTGGGACGGGTTCGCTCTTTCAGGGTTTCACGCCGAATTCTCGCCTGGTCGAGCCTTTTCTTAGCCGCCTTTATCATCGTTTCCGTTGTGATCATCAATCGGTATCTGGACCTGAGGGAAAGGAACAACATCCTCCTGGACAGGCTGAGCTTTCTGGAGGAGGATCTCAACAGAAACAAGAAAGCCCTTGAAAGGTCCAGGCAGATGGCCGCCTTCCTCGAAGAATACATTCTATACACCGACGAGCGGCCTGATGCGCCCACCCACTCAGGAAAGGAGGCTGCCGCCCACGCGAAACGAGGGGAAGCTTCGAAGGCCGCGTCATCAAAAGAAGCGGCAGAGGGAGGAAAGGCAAAACTGTCGGCCGATGCCCTTCAAATGAAGGACATCCTGATCGAGAAAGAGGGCGCCAAGCTCAGTGTCAGCCTCAAGCTGGTGGTCAGCCAGCCCGGCGGAACCCCCGCAGAAGGATACCTTCACATCATCGCGGAAGACGGCAAATCCAACCCTCGCCAATGGTGGGCGTACCCGCAGCAGAGGGTGACCAACGGGCTCCCGGATAACTACCGTAACGGCCACAATTTCTCCATCTACCGCTACAAGCCGATCCACGGGAGGATTTATCTCGGCTCCCGCGCCTTGTCCCCTTCGGCGATCAAGCTCCTCATCTACGATCAGGCGGGAAATCTCGTTACGGAAAAGATTCTTGAGGTCACCCATGAATCGTAGGAACAGCCGACTCGGCACGCAGCTGATCCACGCGTTTCTTTTTTTGCTCCTCTCCTCGCCCTCCCTTGCCCTGGCAAAAAGAGAACATCTGGTCCATTTCCCCAACACCGCTTATGAGCTGAACATCTTCCGGATCTCCGGAAAGAAACCCGGACCGACCCTGATGCTGATCGGTGGAATCCAGGGAAACGAGCCGGGCGGGTTCTTGTCTGCAGACCTTTATGCGGACATGAGCCTTGAAAAAGGCAACCTCATCGTGGTGCCCCGGGCCAACTTCAACTCCATCATTTCAAACCAAAGAGGCGTTAACGGGGACATGAACAGGAAATTCACCCCTGAAGTCATCACCTCCAGCATGGAGGACAAGATTGTCACGATCCTCAAGAAACTGATCAGCGAGAGCGACTACCTCCTGAATCTCCACGACGGCTCGGGCTACTACTACCCCAAATACGTCGACCACTGGCGGAATCCCATGCGCTTCGGCCAGTGCATCATCGCCGATTGCGAGGAGTACCATATCCCTTCCGGCGCCAAGGTGATCAAGCTGGGCGAAATGGCTAGAAAGGTGATCGAAGAAGTCAATCCCCATATACCCAACAGCCTCCATCAATTCCACTTCAACAACACGAAAACGAGCGACCGGGACAGCCCCCACCGGGAGCAGATGCGATCCGCCACGTATTACGCCCTCACCAGGCACAACATTCCCGCTTTCGGGGTCGAAACATCGAAGCATCTTCCTTCGATTGACTTGAAGGTTCAGTACCACAACCTTGTGATCAATGCTTTCATGAAACTTTTCGGGATTGTCCCCGAATCGCCGGGCCTTAACCTGCAACCCCCTCTTCTCAAATACCTTGTCGTCTCCATCAACGGCCAAACGCCCATCGTCATTGAACCGAACCAGCAGATTGTCCTTCAATCGGGCGATTCCATCAACGTCACCCACATCGAAGCCAATTATGAAAGGGGCCTGAGCGTCGATTTCATCGGCCACGGTGGCCTCAACGATCTGCGAAAGGACTTTACTATTGTCAAGGACACCTCCCTGATCGTGCGAAGAGACAACCAGACCTTTGCCGAGATTCCCATCCGGGTATCGGGGAAACGGCCGGTGGATGCTCCCACCCCGAGAAAGGTAGAGTATTTTGTGATCGAGGCGAAAGGGCAGCGGATCTTGCTCGCCGCCGGGGAAACCCTGGATCTTGTCAGCGGCGATTCGCTCAAGATCGTGGATGTCATGCCGTCGCTGCCCGTCACATCCAAGACCAAGGTCAACTTCAAGGGATTTGTGGGGGACCTGAAAAACAACACCGGCGAGGACAGGGGCTACCTCATCGACACGTCCACGGACCTGATCGACCGGTTTTCCCTGCAAGGGAAAGGAAACTCTTACGAGATCGTGGTGACCGAAGGCGAAGCTGTGATCGGCAGGGCGGTGGTGAGGCTTTCTCCCCCGAAAATGAATTACCTCATCCTGAAGGTGAACGGACAGAAATACCATTATGTAAAGCCGGAGGATGTCGTTTTCCTTTCCCTGGAGGACACCGTGTGCGTCGAAGAAGTCCGGGCAAATCTTCATAACCCTCAGGGCGTCTCGTTAAACGTGAACGGCCACAGCCTCAAATCCGGCGACGAGGTGCCTGTCAAGAAGCTCTTCCCCTCCTCCAAACCCTCGACCTACGCAGCCAAGATCGAGCATCGTTCGGCTCTTCTGGGCAAAATCACGGTCAAGGTGAACTGAACCCCCATGCCCTGCCGCCTCTTAAAGGACATACTGCGAGAAGCAACAAACCATTCTCGCCGCATAATTTCGCGGGGCATGGGGCCTTTCTGAAGTGACTGTCGGGAGGCCGCTGTCCTTTTCGTGACTTATCCGTGGGGGAAGCCGCAGCCCTGAGCTTGCCGAAGGGAATGCGGAGGGGGCAGAACTCCCCCAGGGATAAGTCACTGAAAAGACCAGGCCGGGAGACTTGGCCGCCTGGGGCGGCCATGGAACGGAAGAAAGGCCCCATGCCCCGCGAGATAATCAACGATGTCTCATTTTGAATAGGAACATGTGGCCTGATCAGTCTGCTTCTACTTTCAGGACGTCATTCCAGGGATCTGATTTTTTCACCCTCACCATGATGCTTTGTCCTTCGGAAAACCCCTTGCCGTTTTCCTTCTTCATCTCCGCGACAAAAAGAAAATCCGTCATCAGAATACGGCACCTGTTCTTCATGATATCCAGGATGAGGGCCGGGAACCTCTCCCCTGTGTGCTGGAGCAAGTATTTCTGTATCCAGTACCGGGCGCGGTTCCGCTTGAGGTTTTCGAGGTCTTTTAACAGAGGGTCGATCATCATTCTCAAGTTTTCCAGGTCTCCCCTGGTGTAGGCGAGAGGTCTCTGGAGCAGAAAATCGGTCATCTGTCGCTGGATGACCAGGTCGAGGTACCGCCGGATCGGAGAAGAGACGTTCGTGTACGCTTCCACGCCAAGACCACTGTGCGGTTTCGGCTCCGTGTTGACGACGAGGGGATTGATCCTTCGTCGCTGTTTGAAGACATAGTAGATATACCCCATCTCATCCGGGTTCAGGATTCCTGCGGGCGGTTCCTGACTTCTGTAAAGGGCGGGAATCTGGTGGTCCTTGCAAAACCTCGCCGCAAGCCGGTTGTAGAGGATCATGAATTCGGCAACCATCATCCGGGATGGCGTATCCTGGTCCACCAGCCGAATGGAGACCGAAGCGTCGGGGTTGATCTGGATGACGCTTTCCGGCAAAGAAAGGACCAGGGCGCCCTGCTCGATCCTCCTCTGGCGCAACTTCTTTGCGAGGCTGCACATCTGGCTCAGCAGGGGATCCTGGGCGTAGATGTCGTTTACATGCTCATAGGTGAGCTGGTGTTGAACCCTGACGACACTTGGCACGAATCGGAAGTCGAGAACATTTCCTTCTCCGTCCAGACGCGAAAGCAGTGAGACGGCCGGGCGGTCGCAGCCTTTTTTCAGGCTCAGCTTCTCCTGGGACAGTTTGGGTGGCAGCATGGGGATCTGCTGGCGGGGAAGATAGAGGGAAGATCCCCTCTGTGCCGCCTCCTTGTCGAGGATGTCTTCCGGCGGGATCACGCTCGCCACATCCGCGACGTGGATGCCGATTTCGAAAAAGCCCTCTTTCGTTTCCATGCTCAAGGCGTCGTCAAAGTCACGGGTCAGGGGCCCATCCACGGTCAACAACGACAGGTCCCTCAAATCTTCCCGGCCATCCCACCCGACCTCCCTCAAGCTCAGGCGTTCCGATTGAGACACCTGCTCTTCGCTGAAGGAGGTCTTGACATGAAACCTCAAAAGATCGAGGTTCTCATCCTCCTCCCAGACCCCAAGGGCGACGAGAATCCTCCTCGCTTCACCCAGGTCCGTTATCCCGGCTCTCTGAAGAAGCTCCTTCCCGAACTTGACGTTGGCCGCATCCTCGCCGTAAAGGGCCAGTTCCTTCAGGGTGGCAATAACCTGCTCCTTACAGGACGGCTCCTCGCCAGGCTTTTTCTCCATCCCTTTCCTCAACCATGCAGCGCCCAGCCTGAGGATTTCTTCTTTCAGCGCCTCCTCCTCCATTTGCTTCATAACCTGCTCAACCTTTTCCTCTGAGTTGGGCAGGAAGCGGCCGTCCTTCATCTTGAAATAGATCTTGTCTGCGAAGAGGGCTCTCACAAGAGCCGAGAGGTGGTCATCGGTCAGATTCTCGCTGAAACAGAGCCCCGCAAGGTATTCATGATCGAAGCTCAGGTCCTCACCCTTCAACAGATCCCAGAGCTCCCTGACCTGTATCTTTTCCTTGAGCCTCTCCCTGTTTTCCTCTGCCTGCCTCAGGCGATTGAGGAGTTCCTCGCGGTTTGCGAATGAGAAGGTGGAGCTGGAGACAAGCAGGGCTCTTTTGGGCGAGAGGTTCACCTCGCGATTGGAAGGGGTGAGGAGGTGCAGCCT
>JAGUZM010000383.1 GCA_020060805.1 Deltaproteobacteria bacterium
CGTACAAGCATGCGAGGAGTTGGAAGAGGAAGGCAGAATCAAGACAGCATGAAACAATGGGAATGGAAAGACTGCCACCGCGAAGAGGGTGCCTGTATTGAGGGTGATACGATATATGTCCAATGTCAGAAGCCTGGCAAGTGGACGCTTTTTAGGAAGTCAGAACAGCACAGGGGGAGTTCCTGCAAGGCTGACAAGGACGCAAGAGCAGTATTGCTAAAAAAATACACGAATGTAAGGTAGAAGCCCAAAATTCTTCTCTGCCCGGGTCATCGTAAGAACAGTGCCTCTGTTTCCTGATATCTCCTCAGTCCACCCGAAGCCAGTTCTTATCATCTTCCGTCAAAACCTCACCACCGCGTCTGCTGGGCATTCCCTGCACCTGAAGCTGTCCGAGTCGAAATCCTCGATATGCCGGCCGTTGACCTCCACCTGCCGGATCGGCCTTCGCAGGGGCGGCACAACAAGGATACCACCCTGCGGCACCAACCGAATAGCCGTGTATCTGGATTAATTCATAAAGATGTGCAATTCCAAGATGCTCGCCACATATGGACCCTGAAAGGTATTGCACGCAAATCGCAATCTGGTACAATACAAATACAGGTACAGCATTTTCTTGGAGGTGAAGCATGCTTTCGGATTGGAATAAGAAAGATCATGTGAGAGTAGATCGGTTTGTCACGGACAAAAAAGGTCGCAAAGTGGCTGCGATCATCGATATCGAGGAGTTGAACAGGATAGAAGAAATCCTTGAGGACGCCTCAGATCTCAAGGTGATCAATGACCGAGTGGCCGAACCCGCGGAAGACTACGAAGAGTACAGCCGAAAAAGGAAGGCTCGCCTGCGTGTATAAGCTCAAGTATAAGAAGTCCGTCAAGAAAAGAGCTCGACGCCATACCCAACTCCGAATTCCTTAAGATCGACGAAGCAATCCTTGCCATTAAGAATCAACCCTTCCCCTATTCCCAATCTAAGAAACTGAAAGGTGAGGACCGATACCGGCTCCGCGTCGGCAATTACCGTGTCATAAATACGATTGATGAAAATCAGAAGACCATTACGATCTTTCGCGTTAGGCATCGGAAGGAAGTCTAACGGTAGCAGGTGTAGCAAGAGGTAGGTTGCCCGGCCCCTCTCGCGAAAGTTTGGGCGGATGCCTTTTTGACCTGTGGTTACAGATGTTCAGGATAGGTCAAGAGATTTGATTCCATACGACTTTGTTGCGAAAGCGGGAATTTGCAATCTGCGACAATCCCCCCTCGTCACACATATCACAGGCTTTTGAGGTGGATGATGTTTTCACCGTACCTGTCCTGCATCTCAACCCTTACCAAACTTGAGGTGATACCTGGATATCCGGAACGAAGCTGCAGCGCCTGGGGCAGGAAGATGGCAATGCATGAGAACCTTACGATGTTAACAGGGTTGCCATGGATCTTTCTTCCGGCTTCGTTGGATTGCCTTATTTTCTTAGGATTCCGGGACTAATCAAGGTTGAAATAATAAAATAATGTACGTCCCCTCTACGTCCCCTCTATGGCTAGACCTCTCCGCTCACTCTTTTCTGAAAGTCACTGACCGCATTTCCGGTCTTGTCCTTTAGCACCTGAACCCATACAGAAGTATCGACAAGAATCATGGTCTGGTTTTCCTCAGCTTCTTGTGGTTGAACCCTTTGTGGAACTCGATCTGGCCAGCGAGCTCAGTTAGATCTTCGGTCTTTCTAATCCGAATCAATTCGCGAAGAGCTTCGTGAATCAGGTCCTTCTTCGTCTTCGATGAACTGACCGAAAAAGCCTCTTCAAGAAGATCGTCATTGATGGCTATATTGGTTCTCACGGTGCACCTCCCTGTGTGTATGCTATACACATAACACACCCGAAATGTGTCTAGTCAAGAGGAGTCTGCCTCTTCCCCTCCACCCGGATAGGGTGCTGACGGCGGATAAGGACCATTGACCACTATATGACCTGCCAATGACAAGGGACAACCGACAAATGGTGAGAAGCCCTTTCAAACATTACCGGGTAGAGGGGGTGGCCTCCCTTCCCAGAAAGATTATGCCCAGGACGATGGGGCTCCATTGCCCCTCAGCTCACCGGCGCCAATAAAGGTTATGAAAGTGAAGAAGGTATGTCGCCTATCTCGAGTTTCAGAACCGAGGAAAGCCCCGCCGTTTTCACATACACTGTGCGTATCAAAGTTTTTCCCGGATTTGGGAACGAGAACAAATACTCCCAATCAGGTCCAATCCCCCCTCGTCACACATATCACAGGCTTTTGAGGTGGATGACGTTTTCACCGTACCTATCCTGCATCTCAACCCTTACCAAACCTGAGGTGATACCTGGATATTTGCAGCGAGGCGGGAGTGCCCGGGGGCGGAAGGTTGGCAAGACATCTGAAATCAGGCGAACTCAAAACCATGACGGGATGATGGGTACTTATTTACAAATGGACGTCCCTGTTCACGCGGGAAAATACGGGCAATATATAAGTAACTGCCCTCCAACTCTATCCAATTCTCTCGATACTTGTTTAGTTATCGCCGCCCCACATCCCCACGCGTCAATTTACTTATTTTCCTTTGACCGTCCCCCCTTATGTCCCGAATCTTTGTTCTCACCCCTCAGTCTCGGCGTTATCTCATCTGACGCACCATGGATTCTCCGTCTGGAACTTTATCTTTCAGCTCATCCAGAGCTTGATTGCGTTGGTCAGGCGGTACAAGCCTCCTGAGAGGGGGAAAGTTTTTCACCTTGCGTTGCTGGGACTCCAGTAGATACCTGTTTTGATTCACTTTCCAAAGAACCCGCTTGGAGAATTTGAATCTTCGTTGCTCCTACTGTCATGGCGATGGTCATGGTCTCTTTGAGTTCTGCATCGGTAGCGCCCAATTCCCTTGCAACTGCAAGGCAGTATTTTGTTCAGGGCTCACAACCCGCGGCCAAGGAAGCGCTCAGGGCGATAAGATGCTTGGTCTTCCTGTCTATAGCTCCATCGGCATAGGCCTGATTGAAAAAGTCTTGATAAGTTTCAAGGGGATCCTGCATCTTCTTTTCCTTCCTTTTTAGGGCGACGGTGCTCGGCATGGTGGCATAGAAGAGCATGCCCCTTGTGATAGGAGAGCTGCTAAATCCCGTCTCACCCCGAATCTCCACATCCCTAAAACCTGCCCGCTTTAGTAATGCCAGGAAATCCATTCCCGGTATAGCACCTCCCTCTCAGCGGAACCAGCTTTTGATTCTCTCTTCGGGGTCGTCAGGTAGCTCGCCCGTCAGCACCTGATCGGCCATCATGAGACGCCCATCTGGTTTCAGTACCCTGAAGATCTCAGACACAGCCTTGACTTTGTCAGGAATCAGGTTGAACACCCCATTGGAGATGATGACATCAAAGCTCGAGTCCGGAAAGGACAGATTCTCAGCTGTGCCTAGTCTGAAAAAGACATTCTTTAGGCCCGACTGACTCAGACTCTGATTGGCCCGATCCAACATCTCACGAACCATGTCAATACCCACCACCCTGCCTTCGGGACCAACCATCTTGGCGGCAATGAGGGAATCCACACCTGTGCCACATCCAATATCGAGAACAACCTCGCCCTCGTGGATAAGCCCCAGGGAAAATGGATTTCCCACGCCGCAAAAAGATGAGAGGGCGCTCTCTGGCAATGCCTGGACCATTTCTTGACCATAACCCAGAGCTTCAAGTCCTTCTCTTCCAGTCGGATACTTGAAGAGCCCCGAAGCACTCAAGGCCACCTTGGCATACTTGTCTCGGATGCTTTCTTCGATTCGACTTTTATCTTCTGTTGTTAATTTCATGGAATAGCTCCAACGATCCATTAGCTATCTTTGGGTCATCAAGGCCTTACGAACAGCAGCAGATGATGATTCAAAATCGGAAATGTTGTCGAAGGCATTCTCTTCCAGAATCCCAAGGGCTAGATCACACAACATACAACCCTTCTTTTTGGCTATGATCTCAACAAAAACCTTCTGCCTTAAGGTCTTCATGGTTCCCTCACCCGGAACATTGGCCTCCTCCGCCTCCCCGGTGACTCATGGCCATGGCGTCGAGGCTTGAATGTTGAACATCTAAACCCGATCGTACCCAAAGCAGTTCTAGTGTAACTGGGCGGCTTATCAAAAGGTGAAGACCTTAGCTTCGACAGCAAGGTCTATCAGATGAGGACCACCATCCAGGACCATGTTCGAGAAGAACTTTGACTCGTCCACCTGACGAGCATTGGCGCAGGGAATTCAGACTCCAATGGGGACTTCCTTCTCAACCAGGTACGGAAGATAATCTTTAGGACAATCCCCCGTTTTGGACCTTGCGGCATGATCCCTTGTTGAATCCGCCCAATAAACGCCGTCATCGGTGAAAAAGATGTTTACGGTATGACCCTTTGAATGGGCGATCTTGGCAAGCTGATAGCACCTTGTGGCCGCGTCAAGATCGTCTTGCCTCAAAACGAATAGGAAATTAGCCATTTTTGTCCCCCTCTGTTTCTTGTTTCCTTATGCCAGACTAAACCGCTTTGCAAATTCCCGATTCGCTCCTTTTCAATTCTTGGGGTTCTTGAAGTCTTCAGTATCATCAAGCCTATCGAGATTCAAAAGCCCTCCAGGCAGGAACCAAGGTCCTTCAGGGGCTGAGCTTTCAAACCCTTCGAGCGGCTTGATTACATAGCCATCTCCTAGAGTTTGGGTTGAGTTGAAGGTTAACCGGAGGACTGAATTGTAAGGAAATTAAATGGAGCATAGACCTTTTCGGGCAAGATGTCTAGCCTCCCTTTTGCCTGATCTAACGAGCGAATAGGAATTGTAATCCTGCATCTGAAGCACCATCAGCCCACTTTCCACTTCGATACGCACTGTAGTGTGGAGGTAATGTGTAGCTTACATCACCCACTCTTCACTTTCAGAATCTTTATCAGTGCCATTGCACTCTCGTCCAAAAGCTGGAATCATTTGGCACGAACCGCGTATATCACAGTGTTGAGATTACTTGGATATGACTTGCCGATCAAAACCTTGCCCGGACCTGTGATCAGAGAATAATACATCGTGTAAATCATGGAATTTGAAACCTGAGATATCCTACCGTCTGCTTGAACCGGGGGGTCCAGCCTTGTTGCAGATTTTCATATGGTATGCTTGGTTATAGGGGATGCGGGATTCTTTGGGCGTCTGCTGCTGGAAGAGCGGGATTCAACGATGGTTGACATTGCGGTCACAATTGTGTACATTATCGATGCCTTTAATGAGCACGGTGCCAGGAGGAATGAATATGAAGTTTATCACGATCCGAGAACTGCGGGGCAATACGGCGCGTATCCGTAAGGATCTCGAAGCGGAGGGCGAAGTCGTGATCACCGCGAATGGTCGCCCCTTCGCAGTCATGACTCGCGTGGAACCGGACAAGCTGGAAGAGGAGATCCTTGCCATCCGGCGCGCCCGTGCGCGCGCGGCACTCAGTCGGATTCGGGTGAAGGCTAAGGCGGAAGGGCTGGATCGGCTGACGATGGAGCAGGTTGATGCCATCGTTGCGGAAGCGCGGAGCAAAAGGCTCAGCAGATGAAGGTTGTCCTAGACACGAATGTGATCGTGTCCGCTGTTTTGACGGCCCACGGGGTCTGTGCCCAGATCCTCGATATGCTCACGGACGGCGTGTTCGGAATCTATGTGGACGACCGGATTCTTGCGGAATACGACAGCGTCCTGCTCCGCCCCCAACTCCACCTTACCCCCGACGATGCCGCTGAAGTGATGGAATGGATTCGTTCTGTCGCAGAACCAGTCGCCGCTCTTCCGCTTCCTGCAGAGCTCCCTGATCCAGGGGACATGCCTTTTCTGGAAGTCGCGGCTTCAGCAAGTGCCATCTTGGTCACCGGCAACACGCGCCACTTTCCAAAACGCTCACGGGTCGGAGTCACAGTCCTCAGTCCCAGGGAATTCATAGACCTTGTGAGGCTTTCCCCGTGATGCTCGGGCATTTGCCGCACCGATCAGAACTTCACCACCGCCTCTGCCGGGTAATCTCCGCATCTGAAACAATCGGGCTCGAACTCGGCGAGTGCTATGCCGTTGATCTCCACGCGGCGGATCGGCCTCGGCAGGGGCGGTCTGACAACGATTCCCCCAGGGGGCACCGCCAGGTCGCCCTCCAGTTTCAGATGCAGCGTATCCGAACTCTTCATGCGCAGGAAGTAAGTGAGGTTCCCGTAATAGGTAGGCAGGCTTTCGACCCCCACGGTAGAGCCGTCGGACAGCCATTCCTCCGCCACTCCCGCGGCAATGACGAGGGTCTGGTCCGACTCCCGCTCGTAGGCGAACATGCTGCAAACCGCCAGGATATACTCGGCGCTGATCCAGGTGTGGGGAAGGTCGCCCATGAAGCTCGGGCCAGACGGGTCGCGCCAGGAGATCTCCGGCCACTGGTTCCAGGGCGGGATGCGCCTGTCCCTGAGCATGAATTCGGCGAGCTCAAGGGCTTCGCGGCGCCTGCCGAGGCGCACCAGGGCTCCGATGATGCGGATCTCGTAGGCGCTGTAATTGTTCCATGCCGTCTCACCCCGGGCGCGCTCCCGGAATCCTGCGAGATATCTGTCAAAGGTATTGGCCGTCTCAGCCGGGGGAAGAAGGTGTCCTTCATCCAGCATCGCGATCGCGATCGACGTGGCGGTCGGGTCGAAATCGCCGAACTCCACGGAACCGGGGACGAAGTCGATCCGGTGGTTGGTAATGGTCGCAATGAGTGAGGCACGGACATCCTCGGAGAAGGAATCCCGGAGGGATGCAAGGCGCTCTCCCTCAGCAGCATCGTCCAGGACTTTTGCCATCAGTGCGGCATCCCTCACGCCCCGGATGGCCCAGAAGTCGTCCCAGAAGGCGTGGACCGGGTGGGCCATGTAGCCTTCGTGGCTCATCGATTCCGGCAGAAGTCCATAGAAGGCTTTTTTCTCCGGTGTGCGGTATTCTTCCGTGAGGCGCTTGTTGCGCAATCCTTCCATGAAGGCCAGGGCCTTGGCCACTGCCGGCTGCATTTCCTCCAGGAACGCTTTGTCGCTCGTGAACCGGTAATATTCGACGACCGCAAAAATGAACTCGCCGTAGGCGTCGAACTCCGGCAGCCACTCAGCGCCTTCGGCGTCCACGCAGTCGGGGACGTTTCCCTCATCCCCCTGATAGCCAGCGTACCAGCGAATGAAATCGCGGATCACCTCCGGAAACCCGGCGCGCAGGAGCGCAGCGCCCATGATCGCGCCGTCCCTTATCCAGGAGCGGTTGTACCGGCGCGGCCCCGGGTGGAGCGCGGGCCCGTCGCGGTTGATCAGGATATGGGCGGCCGCCGTCCTGAATGTGTCAGCAAGGGCTCGCGCCTTGTCAGGAACCCGGATCGAGACGGCGCCGAGCTTCGCTTCCCAGGCGCGGATGGCGTGTTCGAAGGCCTTGGGGCCTGAAGCGCTTTTAATCGCGCCCTTTTCCAGGCTCCAAGGGATGAGGAGAAAAACGTCGCCTTCGGAACCGGGCGAAAGGTCCAGATCAAAGCGGAACGCACCGGACCCGCAGCCGAACTCGTCACTCACCTCCGTCCACGGGGGCAATTCGCCCCTGATGAGGTACCCGGTCACCCCTCCTGCAGCAAAGGGGGCGGCGCCGAACCCGGAGGGCGGGGTGAGGGGGATCACGACCTTTTCCCCGTTCACCGTGAGCGCTCCTTCACGGAAATACATCTCACGGACCGGACTCATGCCGCCGAAGGAGCGCCAGTTCTGCCAGGTCGGGGTCACCTGAAAGGGACGGATGGCCGTGAAGAGGCGGACAGGACGGCGTTCTTTTGTCTTGTTGGCGACGCGGTAGCGGAGGTACAGAAGGGGCCGGCCGGGTTGACCGCTCGCAAAGGCGGTGACCTTAACGGCGTAGCGGTCGGTTCGCCACTCCGAAGAGGGAACGGGCAGGTACCCTTTTTCGAGTTCCTGGCTCAGGAGCGCATCCGCCCACGTGACAAGGCGATCGTCCGCATACAGGAACGGCTCGACGGAAAAAGAGCCCTTGTCCACCTCCACCATGCCTTCCTCGTTCATCAGGGCCTGGGTGCCGCCCTCGGCCGTGCCCACGGTCGTCCAGTAGGTTTGCCGGCCCAGAAGGTACTTCGGGTAATGGCCGGGAGCCTCGTCACGGGCGATGTTCTGAAAGAAATGATGGATCGTGCGGGAGAAGTCATAGGGCTTGACCTCGATGCTTTGAATCCCGAAACCTCGGCCCCTCGTGCTTTGCAGGAGATTGAGCCGGATGTACCGTGAAATCGTCTGGGGGAGGTAAATGTAGCTCCGCTCGCTGTCTGCCTGGGCCGTAGAATAAAGGGTGGCCCAGGCGGTGCCGTCGAGGGAAACCTGGACAGCGAACCGCCGGGGCCGGAAGTCCTTCAACCACTCGATGACGAGCCCGCCGTACTCCCGCTGCTGCTTAAAGTCGATCAGAAACCACTGGGGCTTATCAGACGCTTCGCTCCGCCATGTCCCGGACTGAGACGGGGTCACTGCGTTTTGAGGTCCGTGGCCAGGAAGTGCGCTTGAGGCCTGGACCATGGGGGTCAAGCGGTAAGTCTCATCCCGGAACCAGAGCCGGTCGATCCAGACTGTGCCGTTTCCGCCCGGGCCTGCCGCGATCACCAGTTCGATGGCGGCGATGCGCCTCGGGGCGCCGCCTCCCAGGGGGCCCCAGGCGAAACCGATCTGGCTGCTCCGGATCTTCAGGGGCTGCCACTTTTCCGGGAAATCAAAAGCCTCCACCCGGTATCGCCAGACGTTCTGGTTTGTTCCGTCGACGAGCTTGAACTCCAGGATGTTGGGAGGAGCATGACCGCGGACATGGAATTCAAAGGTATAGGTCTCCGGGATCTCGAGGGCAAATTCCTTGCGGGCCACGACAAAACCGCCGCCTCCGCGAAAGTCGAAATCGAGGCGCATCGCTTTGCCCTGAAACCCATGGTCCTGGCTGATCTTGAGCTGCGCCTGCCCGGAGGTGATGGCGGCCCAGGTGGAGAGGTCTTCAAAGTCGTCCAGGACCCTGTCACGCATGGGCTACACCCTCATCGATGGGAGTGGTGGAGTATTGGAGTAATGGAGTACTGGAGTGCAAAACACCGATCCTTCTCTTTCCAACACTCCAGTACTCCAACACTCCACCTGATACCTCTCCCCAAACGGTTTACCTCAATAATCCCTGGACCGCGAGTATCATGTTAATATTCCGTCTCGACCTTCACGCTTCCCCTTAGGCCTGTGATATCCACGTCCTCTCCGTTGAACCTGGGCCACGCCTTGCCGTTGACCCGAACCGTTCGGATGGGGGCCCTGTCCGGGTGCCGGAATCGGACCAGCACCTGCAGGCCGTCCCGGAGCTCGCCCAGTTCCACGGCGGCCGAAAATTTTCGCTTGGCCAGGTTCGGTTCGTACCGGACCCCAACCCGGCCGAAGAGGGTGCAAAGCCCGGTCAGCTCTATCGGCCGGTCCTGGCCGAACCACAGCCTGGGCAGGGCGCGGCCGAAGTGGAGGAGCCCGTCGTTCCAGTAAACGAAGAGGTACCGCATCCACATGACCGCGTTCGCCTCATCGCTCGTCTTGAAGGTGACCGAAGTGGAAATCCCGAGCTCGGGCATGGGGTGCTCGATCATGCCCGAGATCTCCTCCCGGTAGATGGCGGCAAAAGCATTGAAGAACATCCAGATGGCGATCTCCGGCTCATCCCGCTCAAGGTGGGGCAAAAGCCCTGGGAGGAGGCAAGGCTGGATCGAGAAACCGCCGCGGTTAAAGATATCGACCTCAGGCTCCCGCATCACGTACCCGTAGGGCGGGGTGAGGTAGAGGTTGTCCTGGTAGTCGTCCAGAATCCACGAAGCCTCTCTTGACCTGGGATCGTACAACCCGGATATCAACAGGTACGCCGGCCCTTCGATCACCTGGCGGATCCAGCCCAAGTCCCGGCCCCTGCTGTAGAGGCGGCTCGGGTACTGGGGCACCCACCGGCCGTCGCGCAGGCGAACCAGGGGCGCGTGCCTTCGCATGGTATCAAAGCCCCGACGGAGGTCGAGGCCGTAGGCGTCGGCCTCCTTCCTGATTCGGCCGGCCTCAGCATGCCCGTAGGCTTCCAGGGCTCTTGCGGCCCGGTCTGCGCCACGCCAGGAGAGGCAGTTGGTGGAAAGCCAGTAGTAGAACTCGGTCACATCCTCCAGGCTGCCGGCTGGCAGAAACCCGCGCTCCCAGCCCCTGGAGTGGGGAAGCTCTGCCATGGTTTCGCGGCGCTGCCGGAAGATCCAGTCCGCGCCGGCGATCACCGATTTTGCAACCCTGCCGAACCACTCGCGGTCGCGGGTGAGGAGGTAGTGCTCGGCCAGGCACCACAGGACACAGCCGTGGTGCTGGTTGTAATGCCCCTGTTCGAACCCGCCCGCACCGTAGTACATGCCGTCGAAGTCGGAGAAGTTGCCCGGCTGGGTCGCTGTGCCCTGGTATTTCACCCACAGGTCCAGGCGGCGGCGACAGTCGTCGTTAAAACCGCGCTGGTCCAGCTCCTGGACGATCATGCACGCCTCGTTGCTGAAGTTGCCGTACGTGGAGCTTCCGACCGAGGTGTTGATCAGGGCCGGGGCGTCGGGCATGGTGAAGTCCGTGATCTCCACGTGGGTGAGGTGCGCTGCGTGGAGCGTGTCGAGCTGGGGCACGGGCGAGCGGAGCCGGGCGCCCTTCTCATTCTCCTCCCGCCAGAATCGGGTCGCTTCCCGGAGGGAGCGATCGAAATTCAGGTTGGCCATGGCTTTCATCTCGGTGTCAGAGTCAGGGGCCAGGTAAGGGATTTTGAGCAGGGCTTCGCACCGTTCGCCCGGCTGGAGGGTCTGGTGCAGCACCACAGCGTCATCTTCGACACGGGCCTCCATCGCGGTCTCAACCAGGCAGCGGAGTACCGCCCCGGCCTCGGTGCGGCTCGTAATCCTGCCGGAGCTGATCGCCAGGGTTTCCATCGGGCTCCTGGGCACCATCGTATCGGTCTGGGCCGGGTCGATGTGAAGGAAGTGGAAGCTCCGGCGGGAGTCTTCGGAGCATCGGATCGAAAGCTTGCCTTCGACCGGCGCGTCGCCCGCGTTCTCGAAGGAGAAGCGCACCAGGGCGACCGTCGGTTCATCGAATCCCAGTTCTCCCTCCAGGATGGATCGGAGCAGGGGCGTACACAGGGACCGCTCCTCCAGCAGTAAGGCACCCTTGCGGAAGCCCAGGTTGTAGACCGGCACAGGGGGCGGGTCCGTGAACCGGCTGACGCTCGTCCATTCCTCCAGACCGAAAAAGAACCGGCCGTTCCCCTGGTACCTGAAGCGGCCGGCGCTCCGGCCCGGGCGGTCGAGCCGGGCGAGGTTTTCTTTGTGGAGCACGAGGTCGCCGTTCACGTCAAGCCAGAAACGCTGGGGCGAATGCTTGCATCCCAGGGTGTAAGCGACGGCGTGGGGCCGGGGCTGGCCGAGGTAGGCGCGAGCGTAAGAATGCTCCGGTCTCTCCCTCACCCTCTGGTTGATGGTTTTTGCAGCGGCGTGGTTGCGGCGGTAGAGGGAGAAGGTCGTCGGGTCGTCCGCGAGGGCAACAAAA
>JAGUZM010000044.1 GCA_020060805.1 Deltaproteobacteria bacterium
ATCCGGAATTTCAGGGGAAACAACTGGCAAGGAACATTGAGATTTCACGGGTGCTGGGAGAAGTTGGCGCAAAACATGGTAAGTCTGCAGCTCAGACTGCAATTAGATGGGTTTTGGAGAGGCAATTTGTGACTTGCGCACTGGTAGGAGCAAAGTCCCCTCGTCAGGTCGCTGAGAACGCGGGTGCGCTGGGCTGGTCTTTGGATGAAGAAGATCTGGAGAGGCTAAACCAAATAACAGAAACAAAGGTCTCGGGCTGAGATGGAGGGTTACCCCAAGGAGTTGTTGACCGAGTTGCTGAGGAAGATGCAAAGAATACGGGTTTGCGAGGAAAGCCTCGTGGAGCCCATTCTAAAGGGCGAGATCCGTACTCCGTGCCACCTTTATTCCGGGCAGGAGGCTATTGCCGCAGGGGTTTGCGCAGTATTGGATCGGCGAGACTATGTCTTCGGTAATCACCGGTCCCATGGTCACTATTTGGCCCGGGGCGGGAACATGCGTGAAATGGTTGCAGAGATTTTTTGCCGCAATGCCGGCTGCTCTCGTGGACGGGGAGGGTCCATGCATCTTGTGGATCCGGCAAACGGGATGATGGGGTCGGCCCCAATTGTTGGCGGCACCATTTCCCTGGCTATGGGGGCGGCGCTGGCTTCTTCTATCCGGGGAGATGGCCGCATAACGGTGAGTTTTTTCGGGGACGGGGCTGCAGGCGAGGGCGTGATCTATGAGTGCCTCAATTTTGCTTCTTTAAAAAAGCTGCCCATTCTTTTCGTGTGCGAAAACAATTTCTATTCAACGCACATGCCCATTCGGGAATGCAGAGTCGAAACAAATATCTACAAGGTTGCGGAGCCGTTTTGCATAAATAGTCTCCAGGTTGACGGAAACGATGTTTTGGAGGTTTATGTGGCCGGGAAAAAGGCTGTTGAGCAGTGCCGGAACGGTGGCGGCCCCGTGTTTATGGAGTGCCTTACATACCGGTTCCGCGGACATGTGGGTCCGGACGACAACATTCAAGGCAGCCACACGGACATCCGCCCTACAGAGGAGATAGAGTCTTGGCTCTTGAGAGACCCGATCAAACGTTTCGAAAGCTACCTTTTGAAAAACAAGTTCATCGAACAGGAAACACTGGAAAGCATCAGGCGCGAGGCAGAAATAGAGGTGGCTGAAGCCCATCGCTTTGCCGTGAGTTGTGAGCATCCTGAGGCGAAGGACCTGACTGAGCATGTCTTCAATTAGGAAACTCCCATACAGCCTTGCGATCAATGAGGCACTCCATCAGATGATGTCGCAAGACAAATCCGTCTTCCTGATCGGCCAAGGCGTTAAAAGCCCTTGGTATGTCGGCAATACGGCCCAGGGATTACTGGAGAGGTTCGGAGAAAAGCGAGTCATCGATACGCCTGTGTCAGAGAACGCAATCACGGGCGCAGCGGTTGGGGCGGCCATTGCAGGGATGAGGCCGGTAGTGGTTCACCCTAGGATGGATTTCATGCTCTACGCCATGGATCCTATCATCAACGAAGCGGCCAACTGGCACTACATGAATGGGGGCAAAGGTTCGGTGCCGGTTGTCATATGGGGGATCATAAACCGCGGCGGCGAGCAGGCGGCACAACATTCCCAGGCACTCCATGCCACCTTTGCTCATGTGCCGGGGTTAAAGGTGGTCATGCCTGCAACGCCCTATGATGCGAAAGGCCTGATGATTGCGGCGATTAAGGATCGCAATCCAGTGATCTATATCGATGACCGGTGGCTGTATGGTTTCGAAGATGAAGTCCCCGAGGAGATCTATGAAGTGAAGATCGGGAAAGGGATGGTCAGGAGACCTGGAAAAGACGCGACCCTGGTAGCCGCTTCCTTCATGGTACAGGAGGCTATGAAGGCTGTTCAAATGATGGAGGAAGAAAAACTCAGTGTGGAGCTTATAGATCTCCGTACTGTCAAACCGCTGGACGAGGATCTTATCCTGGAATCGGTTAGGAAGACAGGGAGGCTTGTTATTGCCGATGGGGGATGGAAGACGTGTGGTTTAGCATCCGAGATCGGGGCTATTGTTGCGGAGAAAGGATTTGAATTTCTGAAGGCCCCTATCAGGCGTGTCAGCCTTCCGGATTGCCCTGCTCCGGCCAGCCGAACGCTTGAGGCGGCATATTATCCGTCAGCCGAAACCATTTGTTCAGCTCTTCGCATGCTCCTGCCGAAAAACTAACCGAAAGTAGAAACAAATGAGAAAGAGTTAGGTTCTGTTTCCGCAGGCGCGGGACGATCTGAGGACAAGAAAGACAAGTTGAGGGAACGGATGAATCGAAAGGTTAGATTTGTCAATCCGGCCAAGCTTTACAAAATGCTCAAGCCTGAGCTGGATGCAGCGTATTTTGACGTGATGGAGAATGGGGACCTGATCGACCGGGGGCAGTTGCGGCGGTTTGAGGAAAACCTGGCCAAATTTGTGGGCACGATGTATGCGGTGGGTCTGAACAGCGGCTATGACGCGCTGCATATATCCTTGCGGGCGGCAGGGATTGGGTCCGGAGACGAAGTGATCGTTCCCGCTCATACGTTTGTGGCGACCTGCTCGGCTGTCGTAAATGTTGGCGCTACACCGGTACTCGTCGATGTTGGAAAGGACTTCAATGTAGATTGTGAGAAGATCCAGGAGGCGATTACCCCCAAGACAAAGGGCATTATCCCGGTACACCTCAGCGGCTACATGGCGGACATGGTCCGGGTGATGGAAATCGCCGACAAATACAAGCTTGTCGTAGTAGAGGATGCGTGTCAGAGTCTCGGCTCCAGCGTGAACGGCAAGAAGGCCGGCTCTTGGGGCCTGACAGGCTGCTGGAGTTTCTATCCGTTTAAGATCCTTGGCGGGTATGGCGACGGCGGGGCGATTACTACAAAC
>JAGUZM010000367.1 GCA_020060805.1 Deltaproteobacteria bacterium
AGAACGCGTCCTTAACAACATGAAGAAAACAGCAAGACAAATCGGCTACTTGATCGAACTTACACCCATCCCTCAAGCAGCTGTTTCTTAGGAGGCGCCGAGGAGGGACGAGCGAGGCGTATTGAACCATACGCCGCAGCGAGGAGCGAGCGAAGGCAACGCCGCAGATGATGCCTTGATGGTGGATCAGGGCTTTGGTGATACGGTTGACACCCTGCCCCTTCCCTGATAAACATGCGATTCGATTTTCGGTTCCCGGGAGAAGAGCATTGACGTTGGATTTTCTCATCATCGGAGGAGGTATCGCAGGCACCTCCATCGCCCATGAACTCGCCAAGTATGACCTTACCGTCGCGCTTCTTGAAAAAGAGGCGGAGCTCTCCTTCGGCGTATCGAAGGCCAACAGCGGGATCGTCCACACCGGATTTCAAAGCGATTACAGGCAGCTCAAAACGCGCCTGGCCGTGCGGGGGAACGAACTCTACAGGCAGGTCGCGAAGCTCCTCGATTTTCCTTTCGTCCCTCTGGGAGAACTGGTCGTCGCTTTCCCGGGGGAGAGGCAAGCCCTGGAGCAAATCAGGGAGAACGGCGAGAAGCTGCGAATTCCGGGGCTTGAAATCGTGAACCGGGACTGGCTCCATGACCAGGAGCCCAACCTCTCGAGCGAGGTCGAGTGTGCGCTCCTGGGCCCCACAGCGGCTGTGATCAACCCCTACGAAACGATTCCTGCCCTCGCTGAAAACGCGATGGCCAATGGGGTCCGGATCCTTTGCGAAAATGAAGTCACCTCCATCAGGAACGAAAACAAACGCTGGCAGGTCACGACCTCAAAGGGGACGTACCGGGCCACGGTCGTGATCAACGCCGCCGGTTTGTACGCGGATCAGATTGCCCGGATGGGGGGCATGGATGTCCCCGCCATCACGCCATGGAAGGGGGAAGAATACCTTCTGGACAAGCACCGGGGAAGATTGACCGGCCGAGTGATCTTCCCCCTGCCTCAAAAGACGACCAAGGGAACGCTCATCATCCCCACGGCAGACGGCAACACCATGATCGGACCCACGGCAGAGGAGATCCATGACCGGGAGGATTTCTCGACGAGCCGGAAGGGGAAAGAGGCGGTCCTTGCGAGCGCGAGGCGACTGATTCCTTCCCTGAGGGATGAAGACATCATCGCTTCCTTTGCGGGCCTGAGGCCCACCACCACGGAGGGTGACTTCCACATCCGGGAAGACCTGGAAGGTTTCGTTAACCTCGTGGGTATTCAGTCCCCCGGGCTCACGGCAGGCCCTGCCATCGCCGAGTATGTCGTGAAAATGCTCTCGGACAGGGTGACCTTCGAACCCAAGAGAGACTACGTTGCAAAAAGAACGGCCATTCCCCGGTTCCGTGAGCTCAGCCATGGTGAAAGGAATGAACTCATCAGGGAGGACCCGGAATACGGGGAGGTGGTCTGCCGGTGCGAACTCGTGACCAAGAGGGAAGTCAAGGAGGCGATCAGAAGAGGGGCTCGCACCCTGGACGGCATCAAGTTCCGGACGCGGTGTCAGATGGGGCGCTGTCACGGCTCTTTCTGCACCATGAAGATCATGACCATCATGGCTCAGGAACTGGGCATCCCCTACGAAGCAGTCACCAAAAGGGGAAAGGGATCGGAGCTGGTCAAGACCTGAAAGAAAAAGATTGGAGCACTGGAGTGAGGGAGTGTTGGAGCAATGGGACAGGGTAGAATGGGAAAGCGGCCCTTTCAGATATCCGGAACATTTCTTCCCATTACTCCACTACTCCAATACTCCAATACTCCGATGGACTGATACTCTCTTTAAGGTTATTCATGATAAAGAACGACCATTATGATCTGATCATCATCGGCGGAGGGCCGGCGGGCCTGGCGACCGCTACAGGGGCGTCCGGGGCGGGCCTGAAGAAAATCCTGCTCCTCGAGAGGCATCAGCGGCTCGGGGGCATCCTCAACCAGTGCATCCACCTGGGGTTCGGCCTGAGGTACTACAAGGAGGAGCTGACCGGAACCGAGTACGCAGCGCGTTACCTGAAGACCTTTCGCCAGACCGGCACAGAGGTCAGGACGGGGAGTTTCGTCCACAGGCTCACGCCGCAGAAGGAAGTCACTTTCGTATGCCCTGAGGGGGAATTCACCGTTTCAGGAGAAAACATCGTTCTCGCCACCGGCTGCCGTGAAAGGACGAGGGAGATGCTCACCATTGCCGGCACCCGGCCGTCGGGCATTTTCACCGCCGGTCTCGCCCAGGAAATGGTCAACATCCACGGCATCGTCCCGGGGATGAGCGTGGTGGTCATCGGGTCCGGGGATATCGGCCTGATCATGGCACGCCGGATGACCCTCGAAGGTGCGAAGGTCCACGCGGTTCTGGAGATTCTGGATCACCTCTCCGGGTTGATCCGGAACAAGATCCAGTGCCTCGACGATTTCGGCATCCCCCTCTATCTCCAGCACGAGACGCTGGAGATCATGGGAAAGAACAGGGTTGAAGGCATCCGTTACCGGGATAATGCGACGGGAAAAGAGCATGACCTCCCCTGTGACACGGTGTTGTTCTCGGTCGGCCTCATCCCGGAAAGAGATCTCCTGATCGGCGCAGGCATCGAGCCGGGAAACGGGTTTCATGTGGTGGGAAACGCGGACTATGTCCATGATCTTGTGGACTGGGTAACCAAGGACGGGGAAAAACTCGGAAGGTCGCTCGGAAACGGGCTGCCCGGAAAAGCAAAGTGAAGTGGGAACAAAGCAAGGTGTTGGTGCCTTCTCTTCAATACCGGGGCTCCCGGGCTGGTCTTTTCCAATGACTTATCCACGGGGGAGTCTTACCCCCTCCGCATTCCACCCTACGGGATGGCTGCGGTTTCCCCCATGGATAAGTCATGAAAAGACGGCGCCCTCCCGCCAGGCATTTCAGAGAAGGCACCAACACCTTGCCTCTCTAGCACGATCGGGTTTGAACGACAGGCCCGAAAGAAATGAAATCCAATATGCCAGCTAAGGAAAAAAAGAAATCCAAGGGAAAAGCAGAGAAACCTCTGGACAGGGACAAAGCGAGGCGGTTCACCTGCATCGTTTGCCCCACCTGCTGCGAGCTTGAAACAGACGGGACCGAGGTGAACGGCGCCCGTTGCCCGAAAGGGGAAACCTTCGCCCTCCAGGAGATGGTGATGCCCCTCAGGGTGATCACCACGACGGTCCGCTGCGAAACGTCCAAGGGGGTTGCCATGCTTCCGGTGAAGACCGCATGTCCCGTGCCCCTGTCCGGGATTTCCGAGATCATGAGGCGGATCAAATCCCTTCGCCTTTCCGAAATACTAGCCCTTGGTTCGCGGATCGAAGCGGGATCTCCGGCGGAGCCCTTAGACCTGATTGTGACCGGAGAACTCGATTGACTTTGGCCTTGCGCAAACGTTGTTTTATAGTCTCAGGCGGCCCCGGTCCGAAGGACTCCCGACTCCTTCGAAGAGGCGACCAGGGCTCACCACGGAGCCACAGAGGGCACAGGGAAAAGTTTTTGTTTGCCGGGAGATACCGGCAAACAAAAATGTTCCGCCCCAAACGAACCCTATGAGGATTATTTTCGTCTATCGGTATCTCCCGATAGACGAAAAATATGTCCCTCTCAGTGTCCTCTGTGCCTCAGTGGTGAATATGTGACCGTATTTACGAAACCCTGTACCAAGGCAATTCTTTACCGGACTTGGAGGATTTGCGGTCATGGTTCCCATCCGTTCCTTCCCTGCTGAAGTTGCGAAGGGCCTCTTCGGCGTCTTCTTCGATATCGATGATACCTTCACGACCCACGGAAAGATCCCGGGCAAAGCCTTCCAGGCCCTCTGGGCGCTGAAAGAATCAGGGATCAAGGTTGTTCCTATCACTGGACGCCCCGCAGGATGGTGCGATCATATCGCGCGGATGTGGCCTGTGGACGGCGTGGTGGGAGAGAACGGGGCTTTGTATTTCTGGCATGACGAGAAGGGAGGAAAGCTCCGGAAGCGCTTCATGGAGCCGGATGACGTTCGCCGGGAGAACCGCCGCCGCCTGGAAATGATCAAGGAAGAGATTCTTGCTTCCGTGCCGGGGACGGCCGTTGCGAGCGATCAGCTCTACAGGGAAACCGACCTGGCCATTGACTGTTGTGAAGACGTGCCAGCCCTAACTTGGGATGATGTGGACAGGATCGGCGAGATCTTCAGAAAGCATGGGGCCAGGAGCAAAGTCTCCTCGATTCATGTGAACGGGTGGTTCGGGGACTATGACAAGCTCAGGATGACGAGAGTCTTCGTCCAGGAGCGATGGGGAATGAACCTTGATGAACAAAAAGAACGGTTCCTTTTCTGCGGTGACTCACCGAACGACGAGCCGATGTTTCAATACTTCCCCCACACTGCGGGCGTAAAAAACATCTTCCGTTTCGCGGAGCGCATGCACCACTTACCTGCCTTCGTTGCAAGCCGTGAAGGCGGAGAAGGCTTCGCGCAAATCGTCCAAACGATCCTCTCCCGCCGCAAGCGCCGGTAGTCCCCCGGCTATTTCTTCTCTCCGTGCGCCTTCAGGGTTTTCTTCTTCTCTTCGATTTCCCTATCCGTAACGTGATAGACTTTTTTGTAAATGCGCAAAGCGAAATGGTCGTCAACTTTAGCCAGCATCTCGATGATTTTGTCCTTATCAGCCATCAGCACCCTCCCTGTCACGGATAGTTCTTTCCATGCCTCCCGGGCACGGTTTTCCTGTCACCATTCCGGAGGTCTTATATTACAAAACCCCCGCCTTTGGCAAATCCCTTTCCAATTCCCCAACAACCTCCCCTTTCCGCCACCAAGTCTCCTCTCCCTTTCAGTTAATAACTCCCCTCTCCCTTGAGGGAGAGGGTCGGGGAGAGGGTGGTAGGGTAATTCAATTCAACTCCCTATTCTGTTAGAGGGAGCTCGGGACGCTCGCCCGCACGTTCGCCCTGAGTCTTTCGCCGGTGCTCAGGACCGAGAGCCTGTCCTGAGCTTGTCGAAGGGGCAGGGTGAAGGTGGCAGACCAACACGCCTTAGCCCCTTCCCTTTCCCCACAATCTCCCCTCCCTTTTGTAAAGGGAGGTCGGGTGGGATTTCATTATTTTCCTTGCTTTGCCCCCGCTCCGCCCTAACCTGTTGACCATTCAAACCCTGATCAAAACACACCCTTATCCAACTTCCCGGCCCCTCCCTCTAGCCAGCGGAAAGCCAACCCTCAACCCAATTGACCCATCTTCACAGGATTCAAATTTACCAAGATCTATGCTAACATTACAAATTAGGTGTTAAGTCATTCGTTTGGCACTATGCTTATGTCCTGGAAAAACATGATTATTGCGCTGCTGGCCTTATTCGGGACTATCATGGTAAACCTTTGCCTTGCGCTTGAGTTGGCGGGGCCCCCCTACCTGAGTTTTCTCGGAATGGACCTTCTGGGCTGGACGATGGCGGGTTGGATCCTGACCTGGTTAATCTTATCCTCCTTGCTAAAGGAGAACGCCATCGGCAAACAAAAGTTGTGTGACCAGTGCGGAGGAATCGCAAAATCTGTCTTTTGCCACACCATCAGTCTCGAGAACCTCCTCATGCAAGCATTGCTGTTGTATACCCCGGCTGGATTAGTCTTTTGGGCACGGGTCAGGAATCGGGTCAAATGCCAGATATGTCGAGCAAAGAGTGATTTAAGTCACGGCGAAGCACACACATCGCCTGAAATCACTCAAAAAGGCAATAAAGGCGTTCGGATAAGATTCTGCAGGCTTTGCCAACCTGGTTGCGCCCGGGCCCTATTTCCATCGTTGCGAGCAAAATGACTAGATGAGAAATACCGCCCTGATACTATTTGCCCTGATCGCCGTGTTCACGTTGGTCAAGAGCAATATCGGAATATTACCCGATCAGATTATCTGGCTAACCAGTCCTGACTTGTTTTATAAGGTTTTTGTTCCACTTCTCATGCTTGTAAGTTCCATTGTCGCAATCACCAGAAAAGGAAATCTGAACTATTTCTTCCTTGCTTTTGGTGTCGTTTTCATCGATGCCATTAACCGCTTGGCACTCGGAGTGAACCATATCGTCCTCTATCAAAAGTACAGTGGTATTCCTCAGCCAGAGCTTGTGCCTGGCGCAGTGGTCGTTGTCACAAATCTGTGGCGGAGGTTGACCCTATTGTCAAGACCACAGAACTGGAAAAATAAGGTGGATATCCCCC
>JAGUZM010000599.1 GCA_020060805.1 Deltaproteobacteria bacterium
CAGTCCCGGCATAGGTCTTCCTCAGCTCTCGCTTAAGCACCTTTCCGGAAGGGTTCCTGGGAAGGGCGTCAGCGAAAATGACCTTCCTGGGTTTCTTGTAACTTGCGAGCTTTTGCTTGCAATAATCAACCACCTCCTCTTCCGTGAGGGTCACACCCCGCCGCGGAACCACAACGGCGCATACCGTCTCGCCGAATTTCTTGTCAGGAATTCCGATGACGGCGGCCTCCATGATCTTTTGGTGCTTGTACAGCGTGGATTCCACCTCCACGGATGAGATGTTTTCACCACCACTGATGATGATGTCCTTCTTGCGATCGACGACATAGAGAAATCCATCCTCATCCATCTCGCCGAGATCACCCGTGTAGAGCCAGCCGTCTTTGAGGGTCTCCCCGGTCGTCTCGGGGTCGTTCAGGTACTCCCGCATGACCTGGTCCCCCCTGACGACAATCTCGCCGGTCTCTCCGGTCTGGCACTCATCGCCCGTCTCATTCACGATGCGGATGTCCGTATTCACGAAGGGCCGCCCCACGGAAGGAGCCTTTTCCAGAGCCATCTTACCTCTGGCAACGGAGACGGTAGGGCCTGAAGCTTCCGTCAGGCCGTAGGCATTGTAGATCGTACCCTGGGGAAGATGCTCGGCCATCTCTTCGACGGTCGCTCGCGGTACCGGCTCCGACCCCGTTATGCAGGTTCTCCATGAGCGCAGGTCGTATTTGGAGAACCCTGGCACGGAGAAAACCTGTCGGTACATCCCGGGGGTGATGTAGAGATACGTATTCCTTTCCCTCTCGACGACCTTGAGGAAAAGTTCCGGATCCCAGGCTTGCTGAGGAAAACACGTTGTGCAAGATCCTTGCAAGGCGTGAGCCAAGTGATATCCCACTGCGCCGATGTGATAAAAAGGAGTGACCACAAGGCAATTATCACCGTGACGAATATCCATATCTGCCGCCCAGATCATGCCGGCTGTCACAAGGTTATGATGGGTGAGCACCACCGCCTTTGGGAACGCTGCGGTCCCGGAAGTAAACAAGACCACGGCCGGATCTTGATCCGCTCCTGAAAAAGACGGCACGTCAGCGCTTGCCTTTTCCACCAGGGCCTTGTAGTCCCACTTTCCTTCCGAAGCGCCACCGCCTAGAACGATATACTGTTTTATTCCTCCAAGCCGCTCTCGGATCGGGTCAACCTTCTCCTCGAACTCATGACCGAGGATCAGTACTTTGAGTTGCGATACGTCCTGGCAGTACACGATCTCCTCGGAAGCCAGCCGGAAGTTGAGCGTCACGGCAACAGATCCAAGGAGGAAATTCGCCCACAAAATCTCCGGGTATTCAAAGCAATTGAAGAGCAGAATGCCCACCCGGTCCCCTCGCGCCACGCCGAGTGCCTTTAAAGCATTGGCCAGCCGACAGGCCCTCTCCTTGAGCTGCGAGAAAGTCATTCTGCGATCGCCGTAGATGAAGGCGTTCACTCCGGCATTACGCCTTCCCTCCCGGAGTAAGATCTCTCTTAGATGCATCTTCTCTTCCCCCTTTCATCCAGAGACCGCCTATCGCTCCTCATGGCGGCACCGCACCCCGTCTCGACCAAGAAACCCTCGGATATGCTTCTTTCCCTCTGTTCTCTCTGAATGATTTGAAGGTTTTCCTCAGGAGCTCGAATTGCCCAGCGACTTTATTTCAATTCCCCGTATCCCAGAGGAACCAGGATCTTGGACTCCTCCTGGCCCGTGATCTCATAGATGATGGGCAGCCATTTCTGAATTTCAGGGTCGTTAAACAGCTTTTCCCGGATCTTCTGAAACTGGGTGAAGTCCTCGAAAGCGTAGAGATCGGTCACCTCGTCATACATGCCCACGCTCGTCTTCCACGCGCCGACGAGCCTCTGGCCATGCTTCTGCATGGCGGGGAGCAAATGCTCTTCGAAGATCTTCGTCCACTCCCTCATTTTTCCCCGTTGAACCTGAACCGTCACGTGCAGATAAATCATTTCCTTCCTCCTTGTGTCGCGAATGGATATTATGAGAAGTCCCCGTCGTCGCCTCATCTCCTCTTCTTGGAGAGGTCCGCGATCAGTTCATCCGTATCCATGACCTTCCCAAAAAACGCCGCCCAATTCCTCATGGTGTAGACCTGATCTTCCTTGGTAAAGGCGCCGGTCGCATCGTTTATGAGGATGACATTGTATCCCAGGTCCCATGCGCCCCGAGCGCTGCTCGCCACGCAGACTTCCGTGGCCACGCCGACCATGGCGATGGTGGTGATACCGGCCATGCGCATTTTCTGATCCAAGCCCGTCCCTGTGAAGGCGCTGCGCGTTGACTTGCTGATGACGAGCTCACCGCGCTTGGGCTTGACCTCTTCCAAAATCTTGTATTCAAAGTCTTCCGTGGTAAAAGCCGGGACCTCTTTGAGCCTCATCTGCCGCAAGGGGTGGAGATCTTTCCCGTCCAACAGGGAGGCTCCGAAGCAGGCAAAGAAGACCCGCAGCCGAGTCTTCCTGAAAAAGTCCAGGAGCTTTGCGCAATTGGGGATAATCACCTTCAGCCGGTCGGAGTAGTACTTGGCCGCCTCCGGGTCTGTGGCGATGTAGTTCTTGAGCACCGCATGATCAGGGTGAGCCACGTAGTACTGCATGTCCACGAAAAGCAGGGCGATATTCTGG
>JAGUZM010000008.1 GCA_020060805.1 Deltaproteobacteria bacterium
CAGTCCCGAATTCTGTGCTTGGCTATCCGCTCCGTGATCTTCAGCGCAATTTCCGCGCCGGGTTTGTCGTCCCTAAGTTTGTATTCCGTCAGCGGTTCACGGACACAGCCAAAGTAACGACGCGCCATATCGTTTCCAACCAGCTCATAGGGAACATCGTCGTCCGTATGGGTAACAACCTTTGTTGAGATATCCTTGACTTTCTTCAGCGCTTCGATAGCTTGGAGCCTGCCTGCATGGTAGGCCTCAATCACCTCCTCAAGGAGCTTTGAGAATTTCTTGTAAAAGGCCGGGTGCTTAGGCATTTCCTGTTCAATAATGCGGCTGGTCGCCGAGGCAATCATATCCGCCTTGGCACCGTCGCTCTTGCCGTTCCCCTCCACGACCTCCTTGCGCGCTGCCGCATCGAGCAGGTTGATGGGCGGAGTGAGATGCTCCACCTCGCCCGCGCCAACATGGGCATCGATCAACTTCTTGATTTTGGGCTCATACTCCGAAAAATCAATTGTCTCTTGATAACGCTTGGTAACAGCCGCCCTAAGATTCTGAAAGAACTTGAGATCTGCCTTGTACCGGCTGATGGTCTTCGGGGGGGTGGTCTCCAAGAAGTTGGTGGATGACAAGGCCAGGGATAGCGTTCGCGCAAAGATACTGAATCGCTCGTAGAACTTGTGTCGCAGATCATTGTTCCAGAGATGGAGTTCATAGGCTTCAGGATCCTTGTTCCCTTTCACCGGCTCAAACAGTTCCCAAAGATTGGAGTGGAGTTGGGGCAACTCATTTGCCCGATCGGAAATGTACGAAACGGTCGCCTCCAGGTCCGCCCGGTCATATGAGGCCAGTTGGGCATAGAAATCCATGGCTTCATCCAACTCCTCGATGACTCCACTGTAATCTAGAATTAAACCGTACTCCTTACCTTCGTGGAGACGGTTCACCCGTGCAATCGCCTGAAGTAGGGTGTGTTCTTTGAGTTTCCTGGCGAGATAGAGAACCGCGTTGCAGGGCGCATCAAACCCGGTCAACAGCTTATCCACCACAATGATGATTTCAGGGGTTTCTCCGTGCTTGAATGAATTGATGATTTGCTTGTTGTAGCTCTTCTCCGACCCGAACCGATCCATCATTTCTTTCCAGAAGCCTTTTTGGGTCTCAGACGGGCCTGACCCGTTGCCCTCGCCCTCGAGCTCGGTCGGTGGGGAGATGAGCACTTCGGTGGCGACCATACCGAATTCGTCTAGGAAAGCCTTGTATTTCAGTGCGGTCTCCTTATCAGGCGTGACAAGTTGACCTTTCAGACCGGTTCCCTGATAGGCCGTTGAATAGTGAAGACTCAGATCCCAGGCGATCATGCGCACCTTCTGGATAGCCTTGTTGAGCTGGCGCTCTGTGGAGAACTTCCGCTTGAGGTCCGCCTTCTGATCTTTGGTGAGCCCCAAGGTGATCTTCTCGAACCACCCGTCTATAGCTTCCTGGTCAACATCCTGCGGCACATGCCTGGCCTCGTAGAGGAGAGGTACTACCGCCTTGTCCTCCACGGCCCTTGAAATGGTGTAGGCAGGCCGGAAGAGATCGCCGAACTTGGTGAATGTGTTTTTCTTTATTGATTTGGCAAGGGGCGTGCCGGTGAAGGCAATGAAGCAGGCGCCTTTGAGCACCAGACGCATGCGGGCATGCTGCTCCTCGTACTGGCTCCGGTGCCCTTCATCCACTAGAACAAAGGTATTTGGGTCCGCACGGCTTAGCATCCGGCTGGATGCGGTGGTTGCGAACTTGTGGATAAGTGTTGTAACGACGTGAGTCCTATGGTCAAGAAGCAGCCCGGCGAGGTGCGTCCCGGTGTTTGCCCTTTCGGGTTCCAAGCCGCATGCACGAAAAGTCCCCCAGATCTGCTCATCCAGGTCTATTCGATCGGTCACCAACACGATCTTGGGATTGGGGATCCGGGGGTGAAGGGCCAGGGATTTTGCGAGCATGACCATGGTGAGCGACTTGCCGCTTCCCTGGGTGTGCCAGACAACGCCTCCTTTTCGGGGCTCCCCCGGTGGAGCGCTCAGTGCACGACTCATGATGTCGTGGACCGTGAAGTACTGCTGATAGCGGGCAATCTTCTTGATTCCACTGTCAAACAGGATGAACTTGTAAACCAGTTCGAGCAGGCGCTCGGGACGACACAGGGAATAGAGCAAACGATCCTGCTCATATACTTCCCGGCCTTGCTCAAGGATGGCGAGATAGGCCTTTCGAACATCCTTGAATGGGCCTGAGAGCAAGTGCGCCACATCCTTCTGGTTGAACGGCCGCCTCAACAACTCCTGGATACTCTTACTGTGAGTCTCTTCCCTCCACACGGTCCAGAAAGGACGCGGGGTTCCGTTCGTACCATACTGGGCCTTGTCCCGCGCCAGAGCGAGGAGGATCTGTGTGTAAAGGAACAGTTGGGGAATGCCGTCCTTGGCCTGATAGTCGCCAAGCTGCTCGATGGCAAGGTCAATGGGCTCCTTCTTAGTCTGGGTGTAGGCAGAGCGTTTGCACTCAATCACGACCAGCGGAATGCCGTTGACGAATAAGACAATGTCAGGGACGTGGTGCTTCTGGTATCCGACCCGCTCGACCTTATATTCAGCGGTGCAGTGATAGGAGTTGTTCTGAGGATTCTTCCAGTCAACGTAGTCAACGGTGAAACTCTTTGTATCCCCCTCAATGGTCTGCGGGACGCTGGTTCCGAGGCACAGGAGATCGTATGCCTTCTCGTTTTGATGGGTCGCGCCGGTGGCCCTGAACCCCTTGAGCGCCTGGATCGCATTCTGGATGGCGTTTTCCGTGAAAGGCCGGGTGTCGCCCTTGAACTCGAAGCGGCAATGGTTCCTTATATGCTCCACGAGGATAGGCTCAAGGATAGTGGACCCCAGACGTCCACCCCGGAGGTTCATTGCTTCCTCAGGCGTCAAATATTGCCACCCAAGATGCATTAGAATCTGGAGCGCCGGCAACTGGGACTGGACCTTCTCCAGGTAGCTCGGCAAGTGATGTTCCGGGACGCCATATGATGACTGTTCTTCCATGAGCGACTCCCAGCAGGTTGCTGAAAAGCGCCCATCTGCTGCGTTGCCCTCATCCGTCGTCGTTGCGGCGTACTACCATGCACGCCTCACTCCTCGGGATTTCGGGCGCCTTGCATCTGGGCATTTTTGAGCAACCTGCTCATAGGGCCTTTTTTGAGCAAGCTGCTAGATCTTTACACGTACCTCTCCGGTCAGCAGTTTCTGCATGAGGCCGCGTTTTTGCCTTTCAAGTGCTGTCAAGCCTTTTTCAAGACCTTGGATTTCATAATCCACAGTAGATAGGACTTCAGCAATTCTGCGCTGCTCGTCAAGGCCGGGTATTCTCACTTTGATCTGGGCGAAGTGGGGAAATTTCAGATTCCATGTATCACTGACAAGGCCCTGTGAATGCCGAAAAAAGGAATGCACGACAGGCGGGAATTTGAAGAGGTATCCCATGAACCGGACGTCAACCTCCATATTCGGCACGCAGACAGTGTAAGCAGGGCTCACAATACCTTCCAGGTTCGAAACTGCCGAGACGCCTTGCCACATGCGCATGGTGTTGTAACCTATGTCTCCGGGCGCAATTCGTTTGTAGTTAGACTTGTCTTGTGCGGAGGCGTCTTTTCGATCGATTTCATTAGCGGGGATCACGCCTCTGCTTGCCGTAATAGCTAGAAGGGGTAAATGGGTGTTGTTGGTTTCGTCTCGTTTAGTGAACAGATCACCCAGCCGGTATTCACTCCACGACGCAGTTGACCCATACAGGCGCTTCTTGCCGCTTAACAATTGCTGCATGAGGGCTTTCTTGCGGCACCTCTTTGCGTCAATCACCTTTCGTGTTTGTTCGATGATTTGATCCCAGGTGGATAGAATCGAGGCGATCTTCTTCTGTTCAAAAAGCGGAGGAACTATGATGTAGAGAGAATTGAGATCCTCTCGATTGATCTTCGGCATTCCTGTCCGCAAAGAAACCGGCACTGACTGCCTCAAAAGAATATCCGACTGCAGGTAATAGAAAAGATGATTTCTATGAATCCCATCCAATGGCCTGATCGGGTAACAATCGGCACTGCACAGTCCCTCATATGGAGGCATGCAGACTTTGTTGAGATTAGGTCTTATCTTTGAGTAAACTACTGCTTTCTGATCGAATAGGTATTTTCCCGATTTGAGTCCAAGGTCCCTTGCAGTCCTGACCCCCACTAGGCGGCCTGTCCCTGATTCAATGTTTTCAGGACCTATATGCTTCATATCTGCATATCTCACATCAGTCGGATCGACTTGCCCTCGAGTTATGCTGCAGCATTCCCGGAACAAAAAGCAATCCCATTCCACAGGAATCCAGCCTACCTCCGTTCTCTTGTATCCGGGCCTGTTTTCGTTGCGCTTGCTCACGTGATATACTCTTTGGCCTCCATCAAACCATTTCAACTGAGGGTGTTGTTTCACCCAGACCGTCGGTCAAGGACCTCAGAAGTTTCGCAAGGATATTTGCGACGGTGTCGCAATAATCGGTCTTTCATGATCTGCTCAGCATTCAATGCGCCAATGTGCCAAAATTCATCTTTACATTGCAAACAGCTATGTTATTTTATAAGTGTTCTCTGCCAGTGGCAGTAAAACCTCACAAGGCTTCCGCTGAGCCAGCCTGGCGAATCAGCGGTTTTTCTATTTCTGGCCTC
Organism: Deltaproteobacteria bacterium; assembly: GCA_020060805.1. Classification (GTDB taxonomy): domain Bacteria; phylum Desulfobacterota; class DSM-4660; order Desulfatiglandales; family HGW-15; genus JAHECH01. The sequence continues at coordinate 4,733 of JAGUZM010000008.1, forward strand.
TGGCAATCTGAATCGCGGAATGCAGCTTTTTCCGCAATTCCTCTCGAGGTGGAAGCTCGGTCATGTACTCGGCAAAATGGATGCCTGATTCGTCAAGCCTCAACAGTTCAATGGTTTCCCGGCTTCCTTCGGCGCAGAGAATCAGGCCAAGGGGTAACTCTTCGCCGGGTTCCATCTCGTGCTTTTCCAGCCAGCGCAGGTAAAGTTCCATCTGCCCTTTGTAGGCGGCCTTGAATCTGCCCAGCTTGAGCTCAAGGGCAATCAGACGCTTGAGCTTTCGGTGGAAGAGGAGAAGGTCGAGATAGTAATCCTCATTGTCTATGACCATTCGCTTCTGGCGGGCCACAAAGGCAAATCCCCGGCCGAGTTCCAGGAGGAAGTTTTCCATCTCCCGCAATATGGCAGCCTCAAGGTCGGATTCACTGTAGGTGTCTTTGAGGTTCAGAAAGTCGAGCACGTAGGGGTCTCTGAAAACGAGAGCCGGCGTCGTCTGCGAGCCATCCTTCATCCGGGCCAGTTCTTTCCTTGCCAGAGCTTCAGGCTTGCGGGAAATGGCGCTCCGTTCATAGAGCATTGAATCGATTTTCTGCCGGAGAGTCCGCACACTCCACCGTTCCAACCGGCACATTTCAGCGTAGAATTCACGTTGGAGCGGCTCCTTCAGGGCAATGAGGAGTACAAAATGGCTCCAGCTCAATTCTTGCGACAGTGTCGCAACAATCTTCTTGTGTGGAAGGACCTCGGCAAACCGAACCATTCGAGTTAGCGCTGAGTAGTTGAAGCCCCTGCCGTATTCTCTGGACAATTCTTGCGACACCGTCACAAGAATCTGTTTCCCATACTCACCGCGACCGCCCTTGAGGATTTCCTCGTTGAGCCTTTTTCCTACGCGCCAGTAAAGGAGAGTGATTCCTGTATTGACGGCCCTGGCCACGGCAGAACGGGTTTCGTCGATCATCCGGCGGATATCTTTCACTAGTGCGATCTGGCTTGTTTTCGACGGGAAACGGCCTTTAGCCATATCCTCTTCCTCCTGAATCAGAAACCCAGTTCCTTCAGATACGCCTTCATCTTCGTTCGGGTCTTGGCCAGTTCCTCCTCGATCTTATCGATTTCCTGCTGTACAGCAGCGATATCGAGCTCCTCCTCTTCCTCGAAAGTGTCCACGTAGCGGGGGATATTGAGGTTGAACTCGTTCTCTTCGATTTCCTGGAAGTTTGCCACGTATGAGTATTTGTCTATTCTGCTCTTCTTAAGGTATGTATCGACAATCTTCTCGATGTCCTGCTCCCTGAGAATGTTCTGGTTTGTGCCCTGCTCGTATCCACGGCTGGCGTCGATAAAGAGCACCTTGCCTTTGCCGTATGGTTCTCGAGATTTGTCGAAAATCATGAGGGTTGCCGGTATTCCCGTGCCGTAAAAAAGATTCGCAGGAAGCCCGATTACGCCATCCAGCAGGTTCTCTTTGATCACCGATTCCCTTATCTTGCCCTCCTGGCCCCCTCGAAACAGAACCCCGTGGGGCACCACCACCCCAACTCGGCCCTTGCCCTCCACGGCGGTTGCCAGCATATGGGAGATGAATGCCCAGTCGCCCTTGCTCTTGGGCGGGATCCCGCGACGGAAGCGCGCATAGCGGTCTACAGCAGCGATCTCCTGCCCCCATTTGTCCAGGCTGAAGGGTGGATTGGCGACAACCACGTCGAATTTCATGAGAGCGCCACCTTCGACGAACTGGGGATGGCGGATTGTGTCCTCCCATTCTATTCTGGAGGCGTCCATGCCATGGAGAAACATGTTCATCTTGCAGAGTGCCCACGTGCTGCCATTCATTTCCTGACCATAGAGGGAAAAGTCATCGGACCTAACCTGCTTGGCGGTGCGGATCAGCAGGGAACCCGAGCCACAGGCAGGGTCGCAAATGCGGTCCCCCTTTTTTGGGGCAACGAGGCGGGCAAGGGTTTCGGATACCTCGGCCGGGGTGTAGAATTCACCCGCCTTTTTTCCGGCCGTGGCTGCAAACTTCGCGATCAGGTATTCGTACACGTCACCGATCACGTCCATGTGTCCCACGGTTTCAGGTCTAAGATCGAGATCAACGAGATCCTCCAGAAGATTCTTCAGTCGTGTGTTGCGCTGCCGCGCCTGCCCGAGGTTGGCCTCGCTGTTGAAGTCGATGTTGCGGAATACATTATGAAGCTTGGCCTTGTTGGCATCTTCAAGATGCTCCAGCAGGATATTGATCAGCTCGCCGATGTTGGATCGGTCCCGCCGCTCGAAGAGGCTGTCGAAGGTCCCGACGAATTTCTCCTCTACCTCTCCCTTGGTGTTCCTGATTTCGATTTCCGGGATGAAGAAACGCTCCCGTACCAATGCACGCTGTATGCGGACCGCGTCTCCCTGGTATTTTGCATCGTACTCGGCGACCTTGGATTTATGAATGTCGCTGAGATACTTCACGAAAAGCATGGTCAGGATGTAGTCCTTATACTGGGCAGGATCAATGACGCCCCGGAAGCTGTCGCAAGCCCGCCAAACCTTGTTGAAGATTGCATCACGCTTTTGCTTGTCGTTCATATCGTCATCCTCATGGGTCAGTTATATCCCATTACGCTTTTAGACGGGGTCGGAAGGACCTCAGGATCTTCTTCCCCAACACTCGATGTTTTCGATCGACCTGCTCCCTCAACCTATTCAGAAGGTTCCTCTCATGGGCGAGCAAGTCGCTGATTGCAGCTATCTTACCTTGAATTTCCTGGGGGGGAAGAACAATTCTAATCATTGAGAAGTCGGCTCGGGGCACAAAGGGAGTGCCCGCACCGGTCCGTATTTCGGCGATTTTTGCCTGGACTGGCTCCTGGTTCAGACACCACGCAATGTAGCCCGGCTCCACCCCATCCTTAGGTTTCAGTATGTAAAAGGAAGCCGAGGCCAAAGCGTTTTCGGGTACAGATTCAAGGAGAACCGCTCGGTTCAAAATACCGCGCGACATGAACAGGACGTTGCCAGGTGACAGCAGATATTTGTCAACCCGGGTTTTCGGAACTAATCGATGCTCATGTTGCGGATCATATCTATATGGGCCGAACTCCGGGAGATGTTTGGCCAAAATGATTTGATGCGTGCCGCTGGGGTCGTTGACGATTGCCGTCTTGATAGAAAAGCCGGGTAGAACTTCTGCACAGGCTTTGATGGGAACGATTTTGGTCTTCATTGTTCCACCCGACTCTTCCGGTTAGGAGTTACAGCTGGGGTTATACTTCCTTATTAGATCTGCCTCAATATTGAGGCGCCTGACCTCGGACGATTCGACCATAGCCGCGATGTGGGTCTTGCGGTTTCTGTCGAAGCAGGGCTTCTTGTGGTGGTTGTCGAATCGCTCACTCAGGTTGTTCGTCTGCCCAACGTACAAGACGTCGTAATTGCCGTTCTGTGATCCCTTTCGCAGGACCATGTAGACCCCACCCACCTGTTTTAGATCCGTTCCCCACGGATACACGTAGAAGCTATACTTCGCTCCAAAAGCGCCTGTTGCGGTAACTTTTTCATCGTTCATAGCGGCTCCTTTCTGTGTTGGCAAACTTGACATCGGGAGCCGGTTTGGCTAAAGTCATGTTGTCACACGGGACCTTGGCTGACTCCCATTCAAGGCTGCCGGTTAGGGTTCCCACAAAGCCCGTGCCCCAATCACGGGCTTTTTAATTTAATGGAATAATGGCATTACTGAACAGAAATGTCAAGAAAATTTTGAGTAATAAAATTACTGCGTTTTTTATAAGCTCTTAACCGCGGGCAAAACAATGGTTTTTTGACCCTCTTAGCTCACCCAAAAAACCAAGTAAAATAAATATATTAAATAGAAAAAAGCCTCATGTTTCTCTAGAGACAAAATCATCATCAGGTTTTCACCGAGGTTTCTAATCCCCCATTCACGAGATTCTTGGAATCTCGGCAGAGTGATTTCTCTTCGCTTTCATAAAGCTGCGTCCGATGTAGAATCCCCCCAAGGGCCATGAACTATTCCCCGCGGATCAGGAGAGCCTTTATGAAAGGGTCACAAGAATTTGCTCAGGGATGCGCAGCGGATTCGCACGTTGGGGAAATTCTCCTGCCCTGGACATGAGGCATCACGGGGATACTTGGTGATTGGTTTCTTTTGCCTAAGCTGGGATATCTTTATAGAAAATTGACACACAAAGGAAGGTTCTTTGAAAAAAAGGGCAAAGGTGCGAGGCTCAAAGGACAAAACGGGCGGCGGCAAGGGCAAGGGAGTACAATCGGTCGGGGAAGATGCCGCCGGCTACGATCGCGGCCACCAGGATGACGGCGAGGAATCTTGTGGCCATGGAGAGGTGAATCTTGGGCAAGTCTTCCTCGGGCTTGAGAAGATAAGCGGCTTTGACGACCAGGGCGTAATAGTAAAGGGAGACGACGACATTCACCATGCCCAG
>JAGUZM010000310.1 GCA_020060805.1 Deltaproteobacteria bacterium
ACTCACCGGTCGTGAAGTTCAACACCTGGGTGATGAGATAGACCACGCTCCAGCATATCCCTATGACGGCGTAGATGCTGCCCGCGGTGAGGCCTGAAATAGCGTACTGGATGATCTGGGATAGAAGAGTCATAGCATGGTGTCCGATCGAGTTTTGTACAAATCGCTGGAAATAGAATCGCCGATCGTCGCTTCTTAACTCCTGCCATCATTCGGTTCTTCGATTTGTCCAGTCGGAGGGAGAGGATGACTGCTTTTTTTTGATAACACTTCCTGGCCAGGACGGTCAAGCGCTCTTCCCTCAGACACAGCGATGCGCGTCGAAAGCACGCGCCTGTGCTTCACAAAAGCAGGCGGGTTTGAGATGTCCTGAGGAGTTCACGGACCTGAGCGACCTCGGCGCCGGGGCCCAAGTGCTTCTCGGTGCCGGCCTGAAGCTCATTCGATAATTAAGGGTTTGATCAAGTCGTGAATCTCTGGTAAGATGCGCACCACTTCAACGAAAAGAGAGCAGACCAATTGGACTTTCTCGAAAGGGATGACAGGGAAGTCCTGGAGCTGATCCGGAAAGAGGGTCTCCGGCAGCGAATGACTCTCAACATGATCGCTGCCGAGAACACCGCTCCCCCCTCCATTCTGGACGCCCTGGGCTCTGTTTTCAACAACAAGACGGCTGAGGGATATCCCGGGCGTCGCTACCACACGGGCTGCCGGGTGACGGACGAACTGGAACTCCTTGCCGTCGGTCGGGCCAAATCCCTTTTCCATGCCGAACACGCCAATGTCCAGCCCCATTCCGGGGTGAACGCCAACCTTGGCGTCTATCAGGCTGTGCTCCGACCGGGCGACGCGCTCCTGAGCATGAAATTGAGCCATGGAGGGCACCTCTCTCACGGCGACCCGGCGTCGTTGACAGGCAGGGTTTACCGCTCTTTTCACTACGGTGTGAAGGCGGATACGGAATTCCTCGACTACGACGAAATCCGCGCTCTCGCCCTGAAGCACCGCCCCCGGATGATCGTGGCAGGCGCCAGTTCCTACCCCAGGCTGATCGATTATGGGGCCTTCCGTTCGATCGCGGACGAGATTTCCGCCTACTTCCTCGTGGACATGGCCCATATCGCCGGACTTGTCGCCGCCTGTGTGATACCGAGCCCCGTGCCCCACGCTGATTTCGTCACCTTCACCACCTACAAGACCATGATGGGACCTCACGGCGGCATCATTCTTTGCAAGGGAAAATATGCAAACAAGATAGACCGGGCCGTCTTCCCCGGGACTCAGGGAACCCCCACACTTTCCCTTGTGGCGGCCAAGGCCGTTTGCTTCAACCTCGCCACGACACCCCGTTTCATCGAAGTGCAGCAAAGGACCGTGCGAAACGCCGCTGTCTTATGCGAAGCGCTGAAGGTGAAGGGATACCGGCCCGTTTCCGGGGGCACGGACAACCACCTTGTCCTCCTCGACCTCCGGGGAAAGGGATTGAAAGGAGATGCAGCGGAAAGGGCACTGGAAGATGTGGGGATACTGACCAACCGAAACGTCATCCCCTTTGACCCGGAATCCACGAAAACGACGAGCGGCCTGAGGTTCGGCACGGCCGGCGTCACGGTTCGGGGCATGGGCGAGGGAGAGATGGAGAAAATCGCGGGTTTGATCGACCTGGCTCTGACCTCCCCGCAGGAACGCGATGTCACAAACAGGGTCAAGGAGGAAGTCGGCGCCCTGTGCCTTCGGTTCCCTCTGCCGGGGTTCGCGGAAGAAGAGGGCAGGGACCCATGAACAAAGCCCTTTACGAGGAACTGAAAAAAGGCATCGACCCCTCATGGATCCGCCGGGTTCTGCAGGAAATGATCCTGATCCGGAGCGAGAACCCCTTTCATGATCCTCCCGAAACCGGCTTCAGAGAGAAGGAAATGGCCGATTACCTGGCCGACCGGATGTCCGGTCATGGCCTCAGGGTGGAGCAGAGGGAAGTGAGACCCTCCAGGCCCAACGTCTTCGGGTATATCGACGGAGCAGGTGGCGATGTCACCCTGATGTTGGCAGGCCACATCGACACGGCCCGCACAGCGGGTTACCCGGACGCTTATGAAAGCAAGTTCGAAGACGGGAAGATCTACGGCCGGGGTGCGTGCGACATGAAGGCCGCCCTGGCAGCGTACCTGGCGGTCGTCAAGGCGCTAAACGAGGCCGGCTGCAAGTTAAGAGGAAACCTCATTGTCTGCGGAAACATGGACGAGGAGTTCCAGATGCTCGGCTCCAAGGCGATCGGCAGGGATGGACCGAGGGCCGATCACGGGATCATCGGGGAACCGACGGGCTTGCAGGTTTGCCCTTCCAACAAGGGCCGGGTGAGCACCAAGATCATCACCAGGGGCCGCGCCGCCCATTCGAGTGTGCCTGAGCAGGGCGTGAACGCGATCGTGGCCATGGCCCGCATCATCCGCGCTTTCGAAGATTACAACGACGAACTCCTCAGCCGTCCCCCCCATCCCCTATGCGGCCACGGCCGGTTTACCCCGGGCGTCATCCGCGGCGGCGTGCAGGTGAACACGGTGCCTGACTTCTGCGAGCTGGAGGTGGACCGGCGGACCCTGCCGGGAGAAAACCGGGAAAGCGTCTATGTCGAATTCCGCAGGCGCATTGAAAAAGCGAGGGCTGAGGATTCGACCCTCGCCTATGAGATCACCGAGCCGACCTGGCTGATTGCGCCGAACGACATTTCTCCGAAGGAGCCTGTGGTGGAGGCCCTCCGTCGCGCCCACGTCGCGGTTTACGATCGGGACCCCGGGGTCCAAGCCTTTCCCGCTGCCGCGGATGCGCCCTACATGGGGTTTCCCACGGTGATCTGCGGTCCAGGGTCCATAGCGCAAGCCCACACCACATGCGAATTTGTCGAGCTTGAGGAGGTCGTCGATGCCGCGAAGATCTACCTCCACGCGGTGCTGGACCTCCTCGGGTAGGAAGGGATGAGCCGATGAATCGAGAGGACATCAAGGCATCTGTGTGCGAGAAGATAGAGAAGCGCAAAAAAGAGATGATCGGGATCGCCGAGACCATGCTCCGGCACCCGGAGTTCGGGTTCAAGGAGAAAAAGACCTCCTCCTTGGTGAAAGAGGTCTTGTCCTCCATCGGCTGCGAGGTTCGCGAGGGGCTGGTCATAACCGGAGTGGAAGGCACCCTGAAGTGCCAAGATCCAGGTCCCTCGGTGCTCCTGATGGGCGAGCTCGACTCCGTGATGGGAAAGGGGTCTCCCCACGCTGATCCCGAGACCGGCGCCGCCCACCTCTGCGGACATCACATCCAGGTGGGGGCCATGCTGGGCGCTGCCATGGGCCTGGCCGACGCGGGTGTGGGGGATGCGCTCTCAGGGAAAATCAAGTTCCTCGGCGCCCCGGCGGAAGAGTACATCGAGATCGAGTACCGTCTCGGACTGAAATCGCAGCGTAAGCTCACGTTCCTGGGAGGGAAGCAGGAGCTCATCAAGCAGGGATACTTCGACGACGTGGACATGACCATGATGGTCCACGCTTTCCCGAACGCCCCGCAACCCGGGTTCTACTTGGGGGGAGGGGGAAATGGGTTTCTTGCCAAGTTCATCCAGTATCTCGGCAAAGCGGCCCACGCGGGCGCCTCTCCCCACGAAGGTGTGAATGCGCTGAACGCGGCGTGTCTCGGCATTCTCGCGATCCACGCCCAGCGAGAGACGTTTCAGGACAAGGATGCCATCCGGGTGCATCCGATCATCACGAAAGGAGGTGATATCGTCAACGTGGTTCCTTCGGAGGTGAGGCTTGAAACCTACGTGCGGGGCAAAACCCTGGAAGCGATCCTGGACGCCTCCCGCAAGGTGGACCGGGCCCTTCGGGCAGGCGGGGATGCGGTGGGTGCGGAAACATCCGTTACGAACGTGCCCGGGTATCTCCCCATCATCCAGGATGAAACCCTCACAGAGATCGCCCGCGCCAACGGCAAAATCCTTCTGGGGGACAGGGGAGACCTGGATGCGGGTTTCATGGGCGGGTCTTTCGACATCGGGGACGTGTCCCACCTGATTCCTGTGCTTCATCCTTTCGTGGGCGGGACTCGGGGCTCCCTTCACACCGTAGAATTCACGATTGCCGACTATGAGGCGGCAGTCGTCCTGCCCGCCAAGCTCATGGCCATGTGCGTCGTGGATCTCCTTGCGGAAGGAGCGGGGGAGGCGAAGCGCGTCAAGGAAAGGTTTAAGCCTCTCCTCACCAGGGCGGAATACCTTGACATGATGGAACAGTTGAGCGCGTAGGGAAAGCCAGGATTGAGTTCATGGAGATTTTGGATCACCTGTTAAGGAAGCGAAGCATCGTCGGAGAAACGTTCTGATCTAAAGGAGGTGTCTTATGCCTGAGCAAACGAATCCACAACCTCAAGCAGGCCCTGGAGACCCTTCGAAGCTGGTCTCCGCCCGGATGGTGAAGGTCTACATCATCGCGCTTGCCCTGGTCATTCTGGCTGAATTGATCGGTTTTGTGCGGTGGACCCCGATCGAGAAGATCACCATCCTCCTCGTCCCGTTCGTACACACCATCTGGCTTTCGGTGATTTTTGCCCCCCAATTGGCCGGCCGCTGGGTGAAGGTTTACAACCTGAGCGATTCCGCCTGGGCCGCCGGGATCATCCTGACCGCCACCTATCCCTTGATGGCCCGTTACGGCACGCTCGTGGGTCCCAACGTACCCAAGCTTTTGAAAGCGGGGATTGCCCTCGTCCTGCAGGAGGCGGGCAACAACTGGGGCGCCATCCTGATCGCTTTGCCCATCGGCGTGCTGCTCGGTTTGAGGCGGGAGGTCATCGGCGCCTGTTATTCCGTCGCCCGCGAGCCCAACCTCAGCCTGATCGCCGACATCTACGGTCTGGAATCTCCGGAAGGCCGCGGCGTGGTCGGGACCTATGTCACCGGCACCGTCTTGGGCACCGCTTTCTTCAGCATCCTGGGGAGCGTGTTCGCCCTGACAGCACCGGCCATTTTTCACCCCTTGGCCCTTGCCATGGCCATGGGAATAGGCAGCGCCAGCATGATGACTGCGGGCGCGGCGACACTCGCGGAGGCGATACCCGCCTACAAGGATCAGATTCTCGCCTTCGCTGCGGCGAGCAACCTGATCACCGGCGTGACAGGGCTTTACGCCTCCTGGCTCGTCGGCCTTCCTTTTGCGGAGTGGGTCTACAAGGTTTTGGGGAAGCGGCAGGAAGGGGTGGACAAGGTCTTCTCCCTGACCCAAAAACAGGTCCGGCCGAAGATCAAACTGGGATGGACCTTCTTCCATCTGGTGTTGATCAGCATCCTGACCCTGATCGGCAACTGGGTTGCCGTCAAAGTTCCGCCCTGGGTTGCGTTGCCGGGCATGTCCCTGCTCTTCGCGATCTGCGTCATCGGGGTGCTCCTGGCGCGGTTTGTGCCGGTCTACGTCCCGACCATCGCCTACATCGGCACCCTCGCCCTGGTGATCACCCTGCCGGGCATGCCTTTTTCCAAAGAGATCCTGGCGGCGGTGGGCAAGGTCAACTTCCTGGCCCTTGCAACGCCCATCATCGCCTTCACCAGCCTGTCGATCGCCAAGGACATCGATGCGTTCCGAAGACAGGGATGGCGTATCGTGGTAGCGGCGCTGATCACGCTCTTTGCGGTTTTCTTCAGCGCAGTGCTGATTGCCGAAGTGGTTTTGCGCATTCAGGGCTTCCCTCGCTGATCCGTGAGGCGCGGCCTCTGAAAGGGGAGATACGGTTCGACGGCAGGTCGCCAGCTGCACTGCCGTCGAACCCGAGGGAGTAGGGTTTTTTTCGTTCGGTTTCTTTCAAGGAGTGAAATCATGGAAGTCGCGTATGCCCTTGAAGAAGCGGACCTGATCGCTTTGGCCAAATACCGGGTGACGCATTCCCCCGCCATGCGCAGGCGCTACCGCAGGAGCTGGATTGCCATCACCGCTGGCTTGGGCCTCTCAGGGGTATTGATATACGCTTTCTTTTCTCTCAAAGCGCCTGGGGTGTACC
>JAGUZM010000471.1 GCA_020060805.1 Deltaproteobacteria bacterium
GACCCGGATGCCCACTTTGTTCATTGCGGACTGAAAGGTCTCTGCGACGGACTTGTGAAGGGTGTCGTTCCCCACAAAGCAGAAGTCCAAGGCAAGCTCCATGTCGCCCTTGACCCGAACGGCTCCGGCAGCGGGCCGTTTCCAGCCTGCCTCCTCCAGAATGCTTTCCGCCTGCTGAGGGCTGTAGACATAGGGCCTGAGTCCTACAGCACAGAAGGGCATCTCCTCTGAGAAAAGGGTGTCCGCCTTCCTCTCCGTGTTTGCAAAAACACCTCCGATCATGGCCTCTTTGTTGAACGCATGCTGCATCGCCTTGCGTACAGCGAGTTCCTTGGTGGGGCCCCGGTTCGAGTTGACGGCCAGGGCACGTGTGGCCAGAGGCTTCGAGACACGGGTCTCGTATTTCCCGGAGTCTGCAAATCGTTTGAATGTGTCCACCCCGATCTGCCCACCCGGTCCAAAGATCAGGTCGATCAGCCGCGTCTCGAACGCTATGGCCCTGCCGTGCGGGTCCGGAATCACCTTAACCACGATTTTTTTCGTTTTGGGTTTTGCACCCCAGTAGAGGTCATTGCGCACGAACACGTCATACTCGGCCAACTTGCTCTCCGCCAGGACCCATGGGCCTGTTCCCACGGGCTTGCGAATACACTCGGCGGTATTGCCGCTCTCAGGAAACGCCGAGGGGGCCAGAAAACGAAACGGCCTGATCAGGGTGAGATCCTGCAGCGTCGGATAATAGGGGGTCTTCAGCACAAGCTTGAAGGTCCGGTCATCTGGGGCGGAAGTTCCATCGATCACGTTGACGATGTTCAGCCAGTCGTGGCGCTTGGCATTGGCCATGATGGCGTCGAAATTCTTTTTCACCGCATTCGCGTCAAAGGTTGTCCCGTCCGAGAAACGCACCCCCTGCCTGAGCTTGAAAACATATTCTTTGCCGTCTTTGGAAATTTCCCAGCTTTCGGCCAGCCAGGGAATGATCCTCCCCCCTTCCCCGTAGCGAACCAAAGGCTCATAGACCATGGCTTGGGCAAACATCTGATTCGGGGAATAGAGGTGCGGGTTGAGGGGGCCCACGTTGCCGGGCCAGGAATAGAGTAAAGTCTCTTTGTCTGCTGCACACGGGCTAACCCAAATGAATATCATACTGAGGACTGTCCCCAACCCAAAGAGACAATTAACCGGACGAATATGTCTTCTGGCCATGCTGATCCCCTCCTTGATCTTGTTCAAGAATTTCCTGACCCACGGATCAAAAAAAACCACGAAAGCTCAACGCTCCGATAAGGCGTTGAAAAGCCTTCGTGGCTCTGATTGGCGATTGATTGGACTGTGTGATTTGAAGCTGAACCGTCTTCAGACGGCCTTTGACCTTCTATTGTTATTCATATGACGGATGTTGGGAAGATGTCAATGGAAAAAATGTCTGCTGAACTGCCCCCCTGTTAGGCGAGGGGTTTGCGATGGAAAAGGCTTTTTTTATCGTGATCACGTCAGATTACTTTTCTGATTTCCTCTTGCAGATGGCGCCTTATTTCCGACTTGACGCGAGCCCATTCAGGATCGGCATCCAGGTTGGGCAGGACTGCAGAACCGGAGATTCCCTTCTTCTTGAAGCCCTCCAGCAGGAGTCTTCGACTTGACTCTTTTTGCTTCTCAACTTCTTTCTCAAACTCAGCCAGGGCTTTCCTTACAGCCCCGGATGCGGGTTCAGTCACGTTATCCAGAATCCTCACCAGAGTTTCGTTGTCAGCGCCCGGTTCAATCCGAGCGACGATCTCTTCTTTGAGGATCTGCTCAACCATATCTTTTTCTTTTGCCCGGAAAGCCGTCATTTCAACGTGAAACTTCTCCGGCCCCATGATACCGTCGAGAGCTTTCTGAACGAGGCCTTTGATTTTGCCTTCGAGATCCCGTCGCTTGAAATTCCTTTTCTCCGCTTCGCTCACTTTGAGCTTTTGGGCTTTCTCCATGATGATATCCAGAGTGCTCTTGATCTCCACCATGACCCATAGCCTCCATGCTAATTAACCGCAGACAGACACAGACTTTTCTCTGCCGACCTGGCAGAGAAAAGATGATAGCTATGAAAGTTTTTCATTCTTTTTCCTAAGCCATGATCCTTTCGGCCGAGCAGGTCGCTCGGCCGAAATGTCTTAGTGGGTCTGCGGTTAATCTAAGCAAGCCCCAGCTCTTCCATGATCGTGTCGTGGATCAGCGGCCGGAACTGCTTGATCCTGTCGTTCTCTCTTTTTGGATGGACGCGGTTGGTTAAGAGAATGGCGATCACATCCCTTTCGAGATCCATCCAGATGGACGTGCCCGTGAACCCGGTGTGTCCCACGCTGTTGCGAGAAAAGTGCCTTCCCGCGCTGCTGCCTTCCAGGGCGCGGGTGTCCCAGCCAAGGGCCCAATCGCTTCCCTTCACTATGTCCTGCCGCCTGAAAAACTCTCTCACCGTCTCGGGCCGGAAGATGTCCTTCCGCCTGCCCATGAAGTGTTCCCGCAGCAGGTTGGCCATCGCGTAGACGCCTTCCGCGTCGCTGAAAAGCCCGGCATGCCCGGAATACCCCCCGAGGGCCCACGCGTTGTCATCATGGACTTCTCCCTGGAGGACCTTCTTCCTCCACGGGCAATCCTCGGTCGGCGCAACCTCCTCCGCCGGCGTTCTCCCCTCTTTTGTTTCCTCATCTTTCCCCCCTTTTATAAAGGGGGGTCCGGGGGGATTTCCTTGCTCGCTCGTTCCCCGAAACAACGTCCTCCTCAACCCTAAGGGCCCGAAGAAATGCCGCTGCACAAAGGCCGGCAACCTCTCCCCTCCCCTCTCCTCGATAATCCACTCCAGGAGCATGAAACCGAGATCACTGTAGAGGTTTCCCCCCTGAGGCTTGTAGGCGAACGGCTCCTGGATGATCCACTGCCTCACCCATTTTTTCCTCTCTTCCGCCGGGTAATGGAGCAGTCTTTCGTGGTAGGGCTTCCAGTCCGCCAACCCTGCCGAGTGGGTCAGGAGAAGCCTGGGTGTGAGTCCTGCCTTGTCACCGAGGTTGGATGAGGCCAGGAGTTCTGAAAGGGGCTGATCCAGGTGGACGGCCCCTTCATCCACGAGCTTCATCATGGCCGGGGTTGTGGCCAGGGGCTTTGTGAGTGAGGCGAGATCGAAGATAGTACGTTTTTCCATCAGCGCCGGGTGGGGGCCGGAGGAGCTAATTCCTACAGCCTCAAAAAACACGATCCCCCCTCCCCGAGCCGCGAGGAGCACTGCTCCGGGAAAAACACCTTGGTTGACCCCTTCTCTCAGCCGATCGCGTAACCTGGAAAACATGTTTAGCTTTGCGCCCGTCAAATTGATCTCCGTTCTTGCCCCACCGTCAACCAACGCCAACACAACCCTGTGAGCAACCCTCTTCGGCGGCTCACGAGAGAATGGCTCTATAACGACTTACCATAAGCTTTTTTCGCGTTGATTTCACTCTTTTTTTGAGCTATTAATCACTGGTCGGCGGATGCCTAATGAGCTTGGCGAGGATTCAAAGGTTTGAGCCAGTTAACCCTCGCTCAAGCACAGAAGGAAGGACAACATGAATGTGAATGAACAGTCTCAAAATAGACTTGCCGTGCTTATTGACGCAGATAACGCACAGCCCTCGATCACGGAGGCTCTCTTATCGGAAGTCGCTAAGTACGGCGTTGCAAGCGTGAAGCGCATTTATGGTGACTGGACTACACCGAGCCTCAGCGGATGGAAGTCCGTCCTGCTCGAGCATTCCATCCAGCCGGTTCAGCAGTTCCGTTACACTGTGGGGAAGAACGCGACAGACAGTGCAATGATCATAGATGCCATGGACTTGCTTTTCACGAAACGTTTTGACGGATTCTGTCTTGTATCCAGTGACAGCGACTTCACTCGTCTCGCCTCGCGGATTAGAGAAGAAGGTCTGCTCGTGTACGGATTTGGGGAGAAGAAGACACCAAAAGCTTTTGTATCTGCATGCGACAAATTCATCTTCACTGAAGTTCTCAGGTTCCAGGAGCATTCGGAGTCAGCCGTCAAACCCAAAACGGCAAATGAACTGAAAAGGGACTCCAAACTGGTAACTCTTCTCAGAAGTGCTCTTGAGGCGGCTTCAGACGACAGCGGGTGGGCTCATTTGGGTGCCGTGGGCAGCAATATCGCCAAGCAGGCTCCAGAGTTCGACCCCCGAAACTACGGCTTCAGCAAGCTTGGGGAACTCGCCGTAGCCACCAACCTTTTCGAAGTGGATGAAAGAGTCCAGCGTGACGGTCATTCCAGGACAATCTACATCCGCGACAAGCGTAAAAAGTCTGAGAAATAGAATTCTAAGCTGCGGGTGTGGGGTGACTCTTGTATCCTCGCGGTCTCAGAGCCGCGCCGTCATGTTCTATGAATCGGTTCTGGATATGGTCAACATCCGATCATTTGAAGAGGGAGACTGGGCTGCTGTCTGGCGTATC
>JAGUZM010000106.1 GCA_020060805.1 Deltaproteobacteria bacterium
AAAAAAAGGATGAAGGCTCTCCACGGGTCCGCTTCCTCTGTTTCTTCGAAGAAGAGCATGGGATCATATCCCCTGACGGTTGTGAGCTTCACGTCGACGTCCTGATTCACGGTCCTGACGATGAAATCGCCAGCCCCGTGGTGCCACGGATAGACCTGACGAAAGGTCGGGATGTCATAGCAGAGGGTGAGGATCTTTGCGGCCTGGCGAAAGATCTCGTGAAACTCCCGCGGGGATGCAAGGCGATAACCTCTTTGCTGATCCCAGATGAGAAGACCCTCGGCGCTGCCGGCCTTATTGCGGGTCAGGTGCCATTCGTGGTAATCCTCGAACCATTCCTGGACGAGGTGGGACAGAGGAAAATCCCCCTGAGGGGTGGGACGGGTTAACTTTTTAAAGAGAAAGACTTTCGGAAGGCTGCTGAGGCGATAGCTTTCCGTCAGGAAGCGGAGATGATCCACCTCTTTCTCCATGCAGCGCATGGCTTCATCGGTGATGGCCGTTGCTACGGCGAATCTAATCGGCTTCGTGGTTGACTGCAGGGTAACGCTGGCCACATGGTAAAGGGTTCCCACTTTCTCGCACCGGATTTCCAAAAGGGAAATCGTCTCCCGGCGCAGGGGCGCTCCGGAACTCCGCGCGACCTGGGTAAGGGTATTTTCTTTCAGAAAAAGGTCTTCGATGGATTCAAAGTAGTCTCTCAGGGTGAGGGCGGGGTGGGTTTCCGACAGGCTAATGTGCAGAGGAGCATCGAGTTCTTCCTCGCTCACGGAGCGGTCCCCCTGGGATGAAGAGAAGAGGTATTGGACCTTCATCGTTTTTTCAAAGATTCGGCTGCAACCTGGCCGACGGTCTTCCTTTCCAGGAATCCGTTGTTGTAGATTTCTACCTCGGATGGGTCGCCGAGGAGCCTCTCGAGATCGTCTTTTGCCTCAGGGCCCGCCACACGGCCGAGGAAAATAGCCGCATGTCCTCTGACCGAGGGGTCCGGGTCCTGGAGAAGTGCGGAGACCCTAAAAGAGGTGCTTCGGAGGAGGTCGGGATTTTCGCTTCCTATCCGGCAGAGAGCACGGAGAATGTCAGGGAGCAGGGCCCTGTCCCTGGAGAACTGGAAGATCTGGGGAAGGAACCCAGAGAATCGTTCCGGCTGGTTGCCGATGATCTCTCCAATGGCATCCATAGCCCCCCAGCTGGATGAGGCCGTGTCCGTGAGGGCTGTAAAGAACCCCTGGAGGAGCCGGGCCACGGTCCCGTGATCCCTGAGGGAAACCACGGAAGCGACCTTTCCCAGGGCCTCGGCAGCTCTCCAGCGGAGTTGCTTGTCCCCGGAGTAAAGGAGCCGCTTCAAGTCCCGGATGATCCTGTTGTCCTCTTCTGCCATGGCGAGAAGGGGCGCCAGGTCGTAGGCTTGCACGAGGGATTCCACGTCCTTTTTGGTGAGCTTTTTGGGAGGCGCTGAAGGCTTGCCGGGAGAGCGAACCGTATCAGCTTGTTTGGCCGGGGGGAGTTGTTTTTCCTTCTCCCGGATGTTCTTGTGAAGCCTTATGAAATAAAGGGTTCCTGCGATTCGTCTGCCCCGGTAGGCGCCCCCCTGGATGATCATGTGTGTTTCATAATCATAGTTGGTGACCTGCTGTTCCAGGTAATCGTCTTCCGGAACGAGGTCCCAAGCAGCGTCCCAATTTCCTTGGCAGGCAAAGACAAGGGCCTCGATGAGGGCGGACCCCAGGTTGTGTCCTGTCACGTCACAGGAGAAAACCGCGCCGCAGGCGCAAGAGCCTACGGGCATTTCCCGATCCTGCGCGTTCTCTTCAGGCCTGTCGACCGGCCGGGTGCAAAAAGGGCAGGTCGGCTTCTGCACGATGTCTCTTCCTGCGAACCTGCTTTCTCCGAATCTCACCATCGAATCAATCCCTGAATCCCCGGGGCCGCGCACCCCTCCATCGCGTTTTTTCACAGGTCCAGGTCAATCCCCACCGCATCTTCATCGTACTCAAAGTCAACGATCTCGAAATCCGATCCCCTGGATCTAAAGATGATGGTCCAGTTTTTGTAGACGGCGCCCGCAAATTCGCAGCTCATCGTGCCCTGCCGGGCATGGAGGTTCTTCAGCTTGGGCACAACCTGCTCAAAAAAGAGGGTCCGGATATCCCCTTTTTCCTCGTCGCTCAATTCGGAAACGGAGCGAAACGCCACCCCCTGCCTTTTGTCTTTATCTTGCATTGCCTGATTCTCGCGAGGTTCTTGGAAAACGCTGATGACGACGGAGTGCGGAGGGGTCAAAAAAAGGGAAGCAGAGGGAGAAGCTCAATCCCTCGTGTGACCTGGAAGCGTAAAAGAAGTGCAGCTGTTACCGGAGCCGCAGGATTTGGTCGTGATTTGCGGCTTCTTGGCTCCCCGGGGGAGTCCCATCACATGGCTCGTTCTGCTCACCACCCTTTCGCACGTCGCGGACAGGCAATCCGGGCACTCAAGGGTCACGTTTTCATCAGATGGCATGAAAATCCTTTCAAAAACATTGCCGCACTCCACACATCTGAACTCAAAAATCGGCATACCCCCATCTCCTCAAACCCAGTTCAAAATTCCCATCAAATAAACTATAGTTTCTGCCGTGGCCAAAGTCAAACAAATCATCCTCTCCTTTCATCCCTGTTTCACGGCAGGGCATCAGATCGTCCTCGGGGATCGAGAATTGGGCCCCGGTGACCGCCGTCGGATTGAGCGTGCAGACGCCATCATCCTCCCCCAGAGCTGTCCCCAAGAACTCTACAGAACCTGCAAAGGATCCGGGGCCCAGGTTTTCCCGAACTACGACGCGATGTTTCGATACCCCGGAAAAATGGGGCAGAGCCTTTTATTTCAGGAATTCCGGTTCCCCCACCCGGACACCATGCGCTGGCCTTACGTCCATGAGATGGATGAATTCGTTCGCAGGGGAGGAACGCTCTCTCATCCCTTCCCTTTCCTCGTCAAGGCAAACGAGAGCCATGAGGGAGAAGGAATCTTCGTGGTCAGCGACCCCGGTGAACTTGAATCTGTTCTGGAAATTCTCGCCGCCTGGGAGCGAACAGGACAGTCTGGGTTTATCTCCCAGCAACGGATTCAAACCGACGGGAATGTGCTCCGGGCCGTGATCCTGGGGAAGCGGATCATCACATACTGGAAGAGGGCACAACACAGGGGTGATCCCGTCATCAGCCTCAGTCGAAACGCTAGGGTCGATAAAGACTGGAGAGGGGACCTTCAGAAAAAGGCACGCTCCCAGGCCCGCCGATTTTCGAAGAAGACCGGGGTCAATCTCGCAGCGATCGATTTTGTGTTCCCTTTCAACGACCCTGACCCGGAACCCCTTTTTCTCGAAATCAACACCTATTTCGGAAGGCGGGGCTTTGGCGCATCCCTGAATTACTATCGCATCCTCTACAAGGCCATCCAAAGATGGCTCGAGGAGCGGGGCTTCG
>JAGUZM010000380.1 GCA_020060805.1 Deltaproteobacteria bacterium
GAGGTGCCGGCACCGGCGGCACGGGCGGCGTCGAATCAAGGGTTAGTAGCAAAGGCTTGGCACCCGGAAACTCCTTTGAAGCGGACGCCAGGGCGCGCAATTCGCGCTCACGAGTGGCAGGGTCGGAGACGTCCAGACAGACCTGAATCAGTTCCGGAACCTCAGAGTGGGTGGTGGCAAGAAAATCTACCTCGAATCCCTGCCCGGTGCGGACATACTCAACCTGGCAACCTCTTCGTTCCAGTTCTACCAGCACGACCGTCTCCAGGGCATGTCCAAGGTTGGGTCTCCCGGTTCTTGCATAAATCGGAATCAGCCCAGGATCGACAGGGTAGGCTTTGCGAGGATTGACCATCCGCTGCCTTTCCGATGCTGTATGGAGGGCGACGGTGCGAATGAGAAAAGCGTCTTCGAGATAGCCCAGATAGGCGTGCAGGGTATCCTTGCCGACCGGGATGCCTTGAGAGCGCAGGTCGTTGTAGAACTTCTGAACGCTGAAGGCGCGGCAGCACTGGCAAGCAGATGACGCTGCATCCAGCGAAGCGCGACGGGGTTGGTCACCGCGTGCCTTTCTATGATGTCACGCAGCACGACCACATCCACGTAGCTTTGCAGCAGAGCGCCGTGATCACGTTTTGGGACCCCCACCGCCTCCGGAAATCCGCCCTCCAAAAGGTAGGCGCCCAGACGGTGATCGAGGTCGGAGTGGACGGCCTTGGGCAGCCCGTCCCATGGAGCCTCGGGTTCTGCGCCTGTATGGCGCAGGGTCTCGCGAAAGCTGAAGGGATGGATGAGAACCTCCAGTGCCCGTCCCCGCATGCTGCTTGCCACTTCCCTGCTGAGCAAACGTGCGGATGACCCGGAAAGGAAAAGCTCTACTTTTTCCGTGTCTAAGAGCCGACGGACAAATGGCTCCCATCCGGACAAGGCCTGGATTTCGTCGAAAAATAAGGTCGCGGTCTGCGCGTCCCGCACGCCCGGGTGCTGGCGGAAGTACTCCTCAACCAGCCACGAGAGGTCAGAGGCCTGCATGCCGACCAGCCGTTCGTCTTCGAAGCTAAGGTAGAGAAGCGATTCTCGCGGTGCGCCCTTTTCCAATCGGTCCCCCAAACACTGCCAGAGGAACGTCGTCTTGCCGCTCCTGCGCATGCCGATTACCGCAAGGGCCTTCCCGCGAACTGGGGGCAAATGCACGTCTCGCCGTGTCAAGGCCGGAGGCGAAGCCGTAAGGGAGTCAACAATCTTCTGACGTAGCAGATCCCGCATTTATCATTCCCCGAAGGATAAGATACGTCAAATTTATCCTTGTGACAAGGTTAATTTTCCCCCGCTTTCCCCGCAACCTCACCGCTGCCTTTTCGCTTTTTCGACGCGATATTTCTTCTCCTTGATCTTCAACTCGAATATTGATGCCCTCTGAACTCGACTAAGGTTTCTGTATCCCGTCATCTGTCATCCGTCATCTGTCCTCTGCTCTCCTGAGCGCTGCCTTTTGCTTTTTCGCCCGGGTATTTCCTCCCGTTCATCTCCAATTTCTTTAGGATCACATCAGCAGGGTCGAACCAAATAGAGAATAAGTCAATAAGTCAAGAACGTCCCTATGCCCTCCCGTGGAGGTCGATGACATCGTGATCACGGCGGACATACCGCTTGCAGCTCGATGCCTTGAAAAAACGGCACACGCTCTAGGCCCTACGGGTAAGCCCTTTACCAAAGAGAACATTGGCGCGGCGCTGGCAGCGCGCGACCTCCTCTCCGCGTTGCGCGACTTCGGTGAAGTCGTGGGTGGACCTCCGCCGTTTGACAAACGGGACCGCTCCCGCTTTCTCCATCAACTCGACGAGATGATAAACACCATCCAGCGCAAAGGGGCCTGAACACTGGGGACCGGAGCAAGCATCCTTGATCTCATGGGCTGCCGGCCCGACGCTTTTCCCTGCTTAATTCCGCTAGTGAACGGGCTGGTGACGCCTGACTCCAACTATGGCTCGGTCCCTAACGCGGCCAAATCCCACTGTTTTGCGCGTACAAGGATAAATAAGATTTGTTTAACCAGTAATCAAGGCGCGACCCGGATCACCAACATAAGTCAAACGGTGACTTGACCCCTTTTCAGGCGGGCTTCATTCGCCTTCGCCAGGATACTCTGCAGCTTGCTGCAGAGAGGAATGGCGAGGCGACCGCGCCGTAGCTCGTTAGAGCGAAGGCGGGTAGGGCTTCGGCGCAATTGCGCTCAAGATACCCCGCAACAAGCTGCGGGGAGCTTCATTGCTTGTGTGGAGATTCCTCTTTATAGGCAGGATTTCAATTCGATACTTCGACAGTGGCAAGGTAACACAGCTTTAGGTCGTGAAAATGGCTGAGCTTGAATCTTCGCCCCGTTTCGTCGGAGTTTCTTATCTTGTTAGGACTCCCTATCGCACTGGAAGTAATGAAATAATGTACCCTTCTCCCCTGCATCATTATAAAACGCACTGGTTGACAGACGCGTGCTAAAACGTGATTATGTCGGTCAAGGATCATAACCTTTTTACCCAGAAAGTCAATCATGAGCATCGTCCAAGTGCCATTTCTCACAACAAGGACAACCTGTGAGCTGTCCCATCCTTTCTAAGAAGGGGATAAACGAGACTCAAAAATGGAAAGTGCATGACCTCCTCGTTTCTGCAGGCGGGTTTTTGGAACTATGAACGAATGACACATTGAAGCGGTGCAGTGAGAGCATCCCGTCAGGGGGAGATAAAGAAATCGGCCTTTGCTCCGGGGCCTGCTTTGAGGTAATGATCTCATGGCCTACTTTGACGCCACACGGACCGTTTGCAATCCTGAGCCGGATTTTACCAGGCCGCGGCTCGATCTGCCCCAGGAGGTGCGTGATCGCATGCTCCAAAGGCTGCGGGTTCTCTATCCTGATCCGGTGGCGCGGTCCGCCCTTACCGGGATCGAGCGGATCATGCAGGTGTTTCATGCTTACAAGCCGCTCGATCTTATTGAGCGCGAGCGTGACTTCACCCCCTCAGAACGGTTCACGGAAAAGGACGTCATTCTGATCACCTATGGGGACCTGCTCTACAAAAAGCGGCAGTCCCCCCTCAAGACCCTTGGGGATTTTTGCGACTCCTACCTCAGGGGGACCATCAACACCATCCACATTCTTCCCTTCTTTCCCTCCTCATCGGACCGGGGCTTTTCGATCATCGACTTCGAGACCGTGGACCCTCTCCTCGGATCGTGGCGCGATATCGAAGCGCTGGAAGCTCGGTACCAGCTCATGTTCGACGGCGTCATCAACCATGTTTCCTCCAAAAGCCGATGGTTTGTCGAATTCCTGGCAGGGAACCCGGACTACGAAGACTTTTTCATCTGGTTCGCTGCGGAAGAGGAACTCACGCCCGAGCAGCGTCGCATGATCTTCCGGCCCAGAACCACTCCCATCCTCACGCGGTATGAGACGCTCAAGGGACCCCGCTACGTATGGACGACCTTTTCGCCGGACCAGATAGACCTCAACTATAAAAATCCCAAGGTTCTTCTGCGAGTCCTGCAGATCCTTCTCTTCTACGTGCGCCAGGGTGCGGACATCCTGCGGCTGGATGCGGTCACCTACCTCTGGAACCAGCCGGGAACACGTTCTATCCACCTGGAGCAGACTCACGAGATCATCAAACTGCTGCGGGATATTGTCTCAGTCGTGGCGCCCCATGTGGCGCTCGTCACGGAGACCAATGTGCCCCATGATGAAAACATCGCCTATTTCGGCAACGGCAGGGATGAGGCGCACATGGTCTACAATTTCGCTTTGCCGCCGCTCGTGCTGCACACCTTTTACACAGGGGATACGAGGATTCTCGCTGAATGGGCCGGGACCATCACTACGCCTTCTGAGACGGCAACCTTTTTCAATTTCCTCGATTCCCACGACGGGATCGGCCTGCTGGGGGCCAAAAACATTCTCTCTCCGAAGGAGTTGGATCGCATTTGCCGGCACGCGGCAGATCACGGAGGCTTCATTTCCTACAAAACCTCGCAGGACGGCACAGAGGTCCCCTATGAAGTCAACATGACCTGGTACAGCGCCCTAAACAAGAAACAGGACGGCGACCCGCTGCGAACCCAGATCAAACGCTTTATCGCTTCCCGGGCCGTCGCCCTGGTTCTGCAGGGAGTCCCCGGCATCTACCTGCACAGTCTTTTCGGCACCCACAACGACCATGCTGCGGTGGAAGCGACCCGCGAGAACCGCGTGATCAACCGGGCGATTGTTGATCTTCCCTCTCTGCTGAGATCCATGAGGCATCCCAAGAGCAAAAAATACAGGATCAACCAAGAACTCGGGAAAATGATCCAAGTGCGGACCACTCATCGGGCCTTTCACCCCAACGGTGCTCAGGAGATTCTCTCCCTCTCATCTGCGGTGTTTGCAGTAAAGAGGACCTCCCCTGAAGGGGACCGGTTTGTCGTGAGTCTCACCAATGTGACCAACTTTAAGTGCACGGTTCAGATACCGCTGAGAGAAGTAGGGGGGCTTGAAGGGCCCTGGCATGACCTCTTGAGCGGGAAGGAGTTCAGCACAAAACAGGGTCTGATCCACGTCAGCCTGCAGCCTTACGATGTGCTGTGGCTGATCCCGTCCACCTGGACCATCGGTCGCTGATGAGGGTGGATTTCCATCGGCAAAAGCAGAGGTACAAACCTTGGAGGAGATATGACGACACCCGACAGGCTCTACGTCTCCGTTATAGTCACATTGCCCTTTGTGATCACCTCTCTGCATTTCTGGCTCTCCGGGGCGAACTCCCCTCCCATCGTTCTGGAGGAAACCTACTACATCCCTCTTTTCCTGGGGATCTTCCGGTTCGGTCTCAAGGGCGGCCTTTTGTCCTACGGAGTGGTCTCTTTGGCATACATCCCATTTTTCTTCGGAATCTGGGCGACCACGTCGATTGCTTTCTTGGATCGCTTTTTGCACCTCCTTTTTTCGGGAATCTTTGTCGTTCTTGCAGGACTCCTCATTGATCGAGAGAGGCAACGAGAAAAACAGTCGCAAAAAGACCGATATCTTGCCGGCGTCGGTCAGGTTGCCACGACGATCGTCCACGATCTCAAGAACCCCCTGATCACCATTTTGGGTTTTGCCAAACGCATGCGGGAGGGCAAGGGGAACATGGACAAAGCCGCATATGCCATCTGGGATTCTGCTGAGAGAATGCAAAACATCGTCGAGAACACACTTGATTTTGCGCGGCCGATCAAACTCAACACCCAGGAGGAGGATATAAGAGGCATACTTGACAAAGTGATTACTTCCTGCAAGATGAAAGCTGAACAAGTCGGCATAAACCTTTCTCTTGAGGTTCCAGCAGACCCTATCAAGATTGCCGTCGACAGGCACCAAATGCAAAGGGCACTCACCAATCTGGTCGACAATTCAATTGAGGCTTCCACAGAGGGTCAGAAGGTCATTATCAGTGCAGAAGGGGCTGCGAAAAATCTTGTCATAAGGGTCAGGGATTACGGGATGGGCATGGATCAGGAGGCCCTGGAAAACATCTTTGTTCCGTTTTACACAAAAAAAAGCAAAGGGACCGGGCTCGGAATGGCGATCGTAAAAAAGATCGTGGAAGGGCATTCTGGGAAAATTACCATCGAGAGCCGTGTCGGGCATGGCACTGAAGTCATCGTGGAGTTGCCTGCCCCCCGTTTATCCAAATAGGTGTTTATAGCTATGCGGTTTCTGTTTGATCTTTTTTTGAGATGAGACAATAGGTAATTCCAAGAGATAGAATGAAGTCATCGTTGGGGGGCATCCTTGACATGTTGACTTGCTAATCCCTCAGGTTTCGCTGCCCCTATTTCCTATTTGACCTCTTGCCGTACTTGGCAGCGGCTTCCCTTACTTCGAACCCAATTTTCTTCCGGGGCTTTTCAGGCGGCGCCATCAAAGCACGTATCGCGTCAAAGATTGCCACAATTTTCTCATCGTGGTCCTGGATTCGGCCTTCCAGTTCCCGTAATTTTAGCGCCAGCTCTTTGTGCGTAGCCACCATCTCACGGAGACGTACAAAAACCCTCATGATCGCAATGTTTACTTGGATCGCCCTCTCGCTACGCAATACACTCGATAGCATGGCAACACCCTGCTCGGTAAAAGCATGAACCCGTTTGGAGTATTTGATCTCAGAGGATGTCACAGTTTGTGATATCCTCATGATCTCTTCACGAGAAAGTTCGAACATGAAGTCGCTTGGAAAGCGGTTGAAGTTCCTGCGAACTGCCTGGTTCAATACTCTCGTCTCAACCCCGTAAAGTAAGGCAAGATCTCTATCCAGCATGACCCTTTGGCCACGGATCGGGTAGATTAAGGCCTCGATTCTTTGAATATCAGCTACTGAGCTTTCGTCCATCTTTTCACCCGGTTTTTCCGTTTCATGGCTTCTGATTATCCACCACCTGCTTTAAGATCTTATCTTCGATCATCACCCTGAATTCTTCTCGTTCAATTCCTTGATGTCTCCCTTCTCCGAGGTCCTAATCGCAAACCATCCATGTCTTCAAAACAGAAACCCCATTCCTCAGTCCAAGAAATGGGGTCCTCGATTCATCCCTCTTTGGTGCAGCCTTCTTTTGATCAAAACGGCCATGGCCACCAGTGAGTTTTGGTTGTCAGTGATAACTTGTTGTAACCTATAGCCAATCGGACGCGATTCCAATCCTGTTGCGGCGGGGTGTCAATTGAAGCATTTTTCTTTGATTTGGAGGCTGTTTGGCAGGATTTTCCCTGGTGTTGAAGAAAGGTTGTGGCGTGTTAGAAGGTATCGGGTTGTCCGGAATGTGAAGTCATTTGAAGTGGCTCAGGGAGAAAAGGACTGGCCGGGAAATGCCTGTGATAATATGCAATTGTGTTGACAGGATCTCCTGTTTTAACCTATACCGTAAGCCTACGCGCCTATTGTGGTAACGATTCTTGAAGGTGTCTGGACAGCGTCCCTTCTCTCAATACCCTAGCCCGGCCCATTCGTATCTTCAAAACCTGTGAGCACCTAAAAGGGTTGGAAGATTTTCCGGCCGCGATGAAACGCCAAGAGAGGTATTCGATGAAATCGACAGGAAAAGTTCGAAGAAACAATCAACGGTCTTCTTCGCCAGGTCAGCGTGGGGCGGCAAGGGACCTGAAACGTTTGAGCGGTGAAATAGAGAAAATTCTTCCCCTGGTTACGGAAATCAGGCGCACGATCCACCGGAATCCGGAGATAGCGCTGAAGGAATTCGACACGGCCGCCCTGGTCAGGAAAACCCTCAAAGGTACGGGAGTGAACGCCCTGAAGCCCTTCCTCGAAACCGACGTGGTGGGTATCCTTAAAGGAAAGAAACCCGGCAAGAACGTGACCCTTCGCGCCGACATCGATGCCCTGCCCTTGCAGGAGAAGACTGGCCTTCCCTACGCATCGAAAAGGCAAGGGTTCATGCATGCCTGCGGCCATGACGGACACACGGCCATGCTCATCGGCGCCGCACTAATCCTGAGTCGTATGCGGGATGAGATCCAGGGCTCCGTGCGGTTCGTTTTTCAGCCGGGCGAGGAGATCGTTGCCGCGGGCAAGAATCTTGTCGAGAAGGGAGCTCTCCGCGATCCCCGACCCGACGCCGTCTTTGCCCTTCACGCCTGGAGCGGCATGCCCTTAGGCGCCCTGGCAGCCAAACCGGGAGTGATGCTCGCGGCCTCGGATTTCTTCACCATCCGGATCAAGGGGAAAGGCGCCCATGGTTCCCGCCCCGAGGACGCGATAGATCCTATTCTCACGGCTGCACGGGTCATCGAATCCCTTCAGGCCGTTGTGTCCCGCCGGTTCGGCGC
The DNA here is from genome assembly GCA_020060805.1 of Deltaproteobacteria bacterium. Lineage (GTDB taxonomy): Bacteria > Desulfobacterota > DSM-4660 > Desulfatiglandales > HGW-15 > JAHECH01. Next base: position 7,856 of record JAGUZM010000380.1, read on the forward strand.
CCTTGACGCTGCGGTATTGAGCGTGTGCCGGATGTCGGGAGGCACGAATGCCAACATCATTCCCGATTCAGCTGAGATCGAAGGGACGACGCGCTACCTGAAGCCTCAGTTCAAGCAGAAGATGCTTAAAGAAATAAAGACCATCGTCAAGGGCGTCTGTGACTCCATGGGCGCCTCCTTTGAGCTGAGCTACGTGTCCCCGTACATCCCGACCATCAATGACGAGAAGATGGTCGCCCTGGGAAAAGAGACGGCATTGGATCTTTTTGGAAAGAAAAACTGGATCGACCTGGATGCGCCGTCCATGGGTGCCGAGGATTTCTCCTACTTCATCAAGAACCACCCGGGAGCCATGTTCCGCCTGGGCATGGGCGAGAAATGCGCCCTCCTCCACAACCCCTATTTTGACTTCAACGACAGGGCGCTCAGGAACGGCATCCTCCTCCTGGTGTCCGTGACCCTCCGGGTATTACAGGCCTAGTCGCGAGGGAAATGTATGAAGTTGACGGAACAGGAATCGCGCCTCCTGGACGGCGAAGAGGGTGAAATCAAAGCCATTGCCATGTCCTACCTCGTCAAGCTCGGCCGGGCTTTTGACGGGCAGGAGATGGTGGACATCACTTACGCCCACATGAGTTCAGGGTCAGCCCTTCGGGAGGGCGAGATCGACTATCTGGAGGAACTCGCAGACAAAGGGGCGAAGGTCGTCGTGCCCACGAGCAGCGAGGTGATCCCTCTCGACCTTCTCCACCCCGAAGCGATATCCGCACCCCCGGATATTGTGGAGGAACACATGCGCCTCCAGGTTGTTCAGAGGCGGATGGGCATCATCTCCACTTACACCTGTGTCCCCTTCACTCAGGGGTTTGTCCCTCCGGCAGGCAGCTACATTGCGAGCATGGAGACGGCGGCGATCATCTATTTCAATTCCGTCCTGGGGGCAAAGACCAACCGCTGCGGATACTTTGTCCTCTATGCGGCCCTGGTCGGGAAATACCCCAAGATCGGTTATCTTCTCGACGAAAACAGGAAGGGAACCCACCTGGTTTCAGTCGAAGCTGAACTGAAGAACCCCACGGACTACGGAGCTGTCGGGTATTACGTGGGCTCCATCGTCGGGAGCGGTGTCCCGGTCTTCCAGGGGATCCATCAGCCCCGGCAGGAGGACCTGATGCAACTGGGCGCGGCCCTCGCGACCTCGGGCACGGTGGCGATGTACCACATTCCCGGGATCACGCCCGGGTCGCGGACCGTCGAAGAGGCTTTCAAGGGCAACAGGTCCGAGGGGACCGTCAGGGTCACTCCAAGGGAAATGAAAACGGCTCTCGGGAGTTTGACCATAGCCAGAAGCCCGCAGGTCGATTTCGTTTTCCTGGGCTGCCCTCAGTACACGGTCGAGCAGGTCCGGCGTGTCGCCGACTTGCTGGAGGGAAAAAAGATTTCCCAAAGCACAACCCTCTGGGTGGGGACGAACCGGATGGCCTTTGCCATGGCCGAGAGAATGGGTTATGAGGAAATGATCAGGAAGGCCGGAGGGATTCTCGTCTGCGACACCTGCCCGATGCTCAGTTTCCTGAGGCTCGACGCCAGGGGAAAAAGGGGAAAGCCCGGACCTGCCTTTCGCACCATGCTCACGGATTCACCCAAGCAGGCCAGGTATGCCCACACCACGATCGGGTGCGACACCATCGTTGACAGCGTGGAGAAATGCGTCGCCGCCGCCGTCAAAGGCGAGTGGGAGGGATAACCCCATGGGTGAAGGAAGAACGATCCGGTTTAAACCTGTCCTGGCCGGCAAGGCGAAAGGGAAGGCCCTCGTCCTGCGTGAACCCATATCGTTTCAGGGCGAGATCGACGAGGAAGGAAAAATCGTCGTCAGTGGGAATCCCTATGTCGGTGAAACCGTGGCCGGAAAAATCTTGATCTATCCTGAAGCAAAGGGGTCTTCCGGCGGGTGCATGATGCTCCGTCTCCTGGCAAAACGCGGCAAGAAACCTGCGGCCATCGTCAACACCAGAAACCTCGACCCCAACCTGGTCGAAGGCGCGATCCTTGCCGGCATCCCGATGCTGTGCTACCCTCAGGCTGACCCATACGAAATGATCGCCACGGGAGACCTCGTGGAAGTGGACGGGGAAGCGGGGACGCTCACGAAGATCGGTTGACGAGAACTTTCGACAAACGCCAATACCCTTTAGATCAAACCTGGAAACAAAAAAAGGAGGTGTAACGATGTTTCATTTGAAAAAACTGGGCTATTTTTCTGTGGCAGCGCTCCTGATCGGCGCGATGCTGATCACCCCTGCCCTGGCACAACCAAAAGAAAAAGTGATCAGGTATCCCAACGGAGACTGGAAGAGCATGGACCCGGCCTTCATCACCGGCGTGATCGAGTCTTACGTCGCGATGAACATCCATGCCGGTCTGGTGAGCTGGGATTACGGGACGACGAAGATCATCCCCGACCTTGCAGAATCCTGGCAGGTATCCCAGGAGGGCACCCTGTACACCTTCAAGCTGAGAAAGGGGGCCAAGTTTCACAAGGGGTTCGGCGAAGTCACCGCCGAGGACGTGAAATACTCCTTCGACAGGGTCCTCGACCCCAAGACCGGCGCGTACCTGGCCAAAACCTTCGCCATGGTCAAGGAAGTGAAAGCCGTTGACAAGTATACCGTCCAGTTCGTCCTGGACAAACCTTTCGCCCCTTTCCTGATGCGCCTCACATCGTTCAAGACGGGCGGCATCATTCCGAAGGCCGCGGTCGACAAGTTCGGCGACAAATTCGGCCTGAACCCGGTGGGCGCCGGGCCTTTCGAATGGGTATCGGGCACGCCGAGGGCGGACATGGTGCTGAAGGCCTTTGACGAGTACTACGGCGGCCGTCCCAAGGTGGACAGGGTCGTGTTTCCCCACATCGTTGATGATTCGACCGCCTATGTCGCGTTCGAAGCAGGGGATATCGACCTTGTGAACGTGCAGGATCCCGAGATTCTGAAAAGATACCAGGCCAGCCCCAAGTTCGAGATCCAGTCCAAACCGGGGCTCAACATCAATTACCTGGTGATGAACACGCAGGAAAAGCCCTTCAGCGACATCAGGGTCCGAAAGGCGGTTGCCCACGCCATCGACAAGAAGGCCCTGATCGACACGGTCTTGAAGGGACTGGCCACAGGGCTGACCGGCCCCTTTCCGTCCGGATGCGACTTCTACGAGCCCAATGTCGCCGCGTACCCTTATGACCCGGCGCAAGCGAAAAAGCTCCTCGCCGAAGCAGGGTACCCGAACGGTTTTGAAACCACCCTGTACACGTTCATCTGGGGCCCTGCGGTCAATGTCGTGACAGCGATCCAGGGAATGCTCAAGCAGGTCGGAATCAACGCCAAAATCCAGGCGGATGAGCCCACCGCGAACTTCGAGAAAGTCTGGACCGGCAAGACCCCGATCGCCTTTTTCAGGCTCACCAGGGCCTCTGAGCCTGATGACTACCTCTCCATCCAGCTCGACCCTGCCAGTTTCCCCCAGTGGAACTTCGGACATTACAAGAACCCCAAGGTAACGGATCTGCTGAAGCAGGGGATCACGGAACCCAACCCGGAAAAGAGGCGGGAGATCTATTCGAGCATCCAGAAGATGGTGATGGAAGACCTGCCCAACGTGTGGCTGTACAGCGACAACGTCACCACCGCGTACCATAAGCATGTCAAGGGGTACAAGCTCGATCCCCTGTGGACCAAGCGGATGTATCCGGCGGACATCGTGAAGTGAGGAGAGCAGCGGTATTCGATTGAAACGCGGTGAATGATCGTTCAGGGGGCGATAGGGCCTGGGCTGGCGACTATTGCCTCCTGTCTTCTACTCATGGGGCAGACGCGTGACCGGAGGCTGGCGGCGAGGGGCTTCCTTGCGCGGCCAGCCTTCTCGAAGAGGTGAATCCTTTGGCCTACCTGATCAAGAGACTCCTTCTCTTTATCCCGACCCTCATCGGCGTCGTGTCCCTGGTTTTCCTGATTCTCCACGCCACGCCCGGCAGCCCCGCAACCCGTGTCCTGGGTGAACACGCGACAGCCGAATCGATCGCGCAGTTTGAACGGAGAATGGGCCTGGATCGGCCTTTGTTCGAGCAGTACGTCGATTTCATCTGGAGCTATGCCCGGGGCGACTTCGGCAAGTCCTACAGGACCGGGGAGCCGGTTCTGGACCAAATCCTCTCTGAGCTCCCTTACACGTTCCATCTTGCCGTTGCAGGCATGTTCATCGCCGTCCTGCTCGGGGTCACCATCGGCATCCTGTCGGCGGTCAAACCGAACAGTCTTTTCGACCACCTGGGAAGGGTGTTTGCCCTGCTGGGGGTGTCGATGCCCGTTTTCTGGTCCGGCATGATCCTGATGATCGTGTTTTCCCTCAACCTGAGGTGGTTTCCGATCATCGGCGTCGGCGCCCAGGATGACCCCCTGAGCATCCTGTACCATCTCGTCCTGCCTGCGACGACGATCGGCCTGTTCAGCACCGGCGTGATCATGCGGATGACCCGCTCCAGCATGCTCGAGGTGCTTGAGCAGGATTACATCCGGACGGCCTTTTCCAAGGGGATCTCCGATGTGCGGGTTTACCTGAAACACGCCCTCAGGAATGCGGCCATACCGATCGTCACGATCATCGGCCTCAGTTTCGGCGGCCTTCTGGGCGGAGCGGTCCTCACCGAGACGGTCTTCGCCCGCCACGGCATCGGAAAATACCTCGTGGACGCCATCACGTGGAAAGATTACCCGGCTGCTCAGGGCTGTATTTTTTCGATATCCCTCATGTTCCTGGTCCTGAATTTACTGACCGATCTGATTTACGGCCTCCTGGACCCGAGGATAAGACGTGACTAGAGATTCCCTAAGGAAGTGGGGCGCGGGATCGACGGCAGCTCTCATGCTGCGGAAAAGCCCGACCGCCGTGGTGGGGCTGGTGATCGTTGTTGCCGTCGCCCTCTCCGCCCTCTTCGCGCCATGGATTTCTCCCTACGGCCCGGTGGACATGGATCTTTACTCCCGCCTCAAGCCGCCCAGCCTCAAACACCCCCTGGGCACGGATGAACTCGGCCGTGACGTGCTGAGCCGGATCATCTGGGGAGCCCGGGTCTCGCTGAAAGTGGGGGTCATTTCCGTCGGCATAGGCATGACCATCGGACTCCTCCTCGGTGTCATCGGCGGATATTTCGGCGGGATCGCGGAGAAAGCCATATTCAGCTTCGTCGACCTCCTGCTTTCCATGCCCTCGCTCCTCCTCGCCCTGGCCATCGTCGCAACCCTGGGGCCGGGGATCACCCAGGTCATGGTCGCGGTCGGCATTTCCCTCATCCCTGCCTTTGCCAGGGTGGCCCGGGGGTCTGTCCTGACCGTGAAAGAACAAAACTATGTTCTCAGCGCAAAAGCCCTCGGCGCTTCTCATCTCGACATCATGGTCCGCCACATCCTTCCCAACATCATCACCCCGATCATCGTCCTGGCCACATTGAATTGCGCTTTCGCCCTCATCATGGAAGCAGCCCTCAGTTTCCTGGGCATCGGTGTGCAGCCTCCGGACCCCACCTGGGGATCCATCCTGAGCGATGGCCGGATGACGATCCGCACCGCCTCGTGGGTGTCCACCTTCTCAGGCCTGGCGATCACCATAACGGTCATGGGATTCAACCTCCTCGGTGACGGCCTGCGGGATGTGCTGGACCCCAAGATGAGACGCATCCTCCAGGCGAAATGATTCGGGAAGGGAGCGCAGGAAGCACCAACAAATGGGAAATTCAGATTCCGTCAAAAGCACGCCGCCTCCCCTGCTCTGCCTCCAATCCGTGAAGACCTACTTCTTCACGATCGAAGGCACGGCCAAAGCCGTTGACGATGTGTCGTTCACCCTCAACAAGGGGGAGACCCTCGGCCTGGTGGGAGAGTCGGGGTGCGGGAAAAGCGTGACCGCTCTTTCCATCCTGCGCCTCGTGAAGACGCCGCCCGGCAACGTGGTGGGCGGAAAAATCCTATTTGACGGCACGGACCTCCTCCAACTCCCCTCGGAGCGCATGAAAGCGATCCGGGGAAAACGGATCGCCATGATTTTCCAGGAGCCCATGACCTCCCTCAACCCGGTCTACACCATCGGCGACCAGATATCGGAGATGCTCATCGTCCACGAGGGTCTCGGCAGAAAGGCCGGCTGGAACCGTGCCGTGGAGATGCTCGCCAAGGTCCAGATCCCGTCGCCGGAGAAAAGGGTCCATGATTATCCTCACCAGCTTTCCGGCGGTATGCGGCAGAGGGCCATGATCGCCATGGCCCTGGCGTGTAACCCGGAGATCCTGATCGCCGACGAGCCCACGACAGCCCTTGACGTCACGGTACAGGCGCAGATCATCGACCTCATGCTCCGGTTGAGGGATGAATTCGGCACCGCGATCATGCTCATCAGCCACGACCTCGGGGTGATCGCAAAAACCGTTGAGCGCATCGTCGTGATGTACGCCGGCAAGGTCGTGGAAGAAGGGAGCACTCTCGCTGTTTTCGATGGGCCGAAACACCCCTACACCCAGGGGCTTTTCAAGTCCCTTCCCCGGATCGGGGAAAGGACTGTGGCGGGCCGTCAACGACTCCAGGAAATCCAGGGCATTGTCCCCAGCCTTTTCGAACTGCCGGAGGGCTGCTATTTCCACCCCCGATGCCCCGAGGCCGTGGCCGTCTGCCGCGAGAAGCTCCCGGAACTGATCGAGACCGGGAATGGCGCAAAGGTGCGGTGTCACCTCGCCCGGGAAAACGGAGAGAAGAAGGGTTGACCATCCTGAAAGAGAGCCTCGTCGAAGTGCAGGAGCTGAAGGTCCACTTCCCGATCAGGAGCAGCATTTTATCCAGGATCTCCGGCTGGGTTTATGCTGTGGACGGTGTCTCCTTCGGCCTCAACCGGGGACAGACCCTGGGCATTGTCGGCGAGAGCGGCTGCGGAAAAACAACGACGGGCCTTGCCGTGTTGAACCTGATCAGGCCCACCCACGGAAAGGTTGCGTTTGAGGGAAGGGACATTTCCAGAATGTCCCACACCCAGCTGCGCCAGGCCCGC